>JBEGQB010000249.1:0-3030 GCA_041181165.1 Actinomycetota bacterium | reverse complement strand
CGATCGCGCCCGACCCGGTGCCGAGGTCGAGAATTCGTCGAGGAGCGTCGGTGGCTCGCGCCAGTTCGAGCGCGCGCTCGGCAACGAGTTCGGTTTCGGGGCGCGGGATCAAGACCCGCCGATCAACCATGAGTTCCACGCGCCGGAACGTCCAGTGGCCCATCACATACGCGAGTGGTTCCCCACTTCGGTACCGAGCAACCATCCGATCGAGGTGGGACACCATGCGTTCGGTGGCGCGTTCGTCGAGCGCCGCCAGGAATTCGTCACCGTCGAGCGCACAGGCCGTCTCGCACAGCCATCGCGCCTCGGCCCGTGAGCCGATCACCTCGGTCGTGCTCACCCACAGTTCACGCCATGTCACTTCGTCCGACACGGCGCCACTCAATCGACTCCGCCCGCCAGCTGCCGCGTGCGTTCGTCGTTGGCCAGCGCGTCGATCACTGCGTCGAGATCGCCGGCCAACACGTCCGAGAGGCTGTAGATCGTGAACCCGATGCGATGATCAGTGAGGCGATTTTCCTTGAAGTTGTAGGTGCGGATCTTCTCGCTTCGCCCACCACCACCGACTTGCGAGCGCCGTTCAGCCGACATCTTGGCGTCCTGCTCTTCTTGTGCCGCTCGCAGCAGACGCGAACGAAGCACCGTCATGGCCCGGGCGCGGTTCTGGATCTGGCTGCGCTCGTCCTGCATCGACACCACGATGCCCGTCGGGATGTGCGTGATGCGGACTGCGGAGTCGGTCGTGTTCACGCTCTGCCCACCGGCACCACTCGAGCGAAACACGTCGACCTGCAGGTCCTTGTCCTCGATGTGGACATCGACTTCTTCGGCCTCGGGCAACACCATCACGGTGGCCGACGACGTGTGGATACGGCCGGAGCTCTCGGTGACCGGTACGCGCTGAACACGGTGCGGACCGCCTTCGTACTTCAGACGCGACCACGCATCGTCACCGCGGATCACGAACGTCGCTTGGTTCACTCCCCCGAGATCACTCGGATCGATCGAGAGGGTCTCGACCTTCCAGCCACGACGTGACGCGTAACCGACATACATCTCGTAGAGATCACGAGCGAAGAGGTTCGCTTCCTCGCCGCCTTCGGCGCCGCGGATCTCGAGGATCACCGGGCGGCCGTCGTTGGGATCCTTGGGCAGAAGAAGCATCTTCAGTTCGTCTTCGAGCCGCTCGACTTCCTTGGCGGCGTCATCGCGTTCGGACTTCAGGTGCTCGCGTTCGGTGGCGTCGTCGGTGAGTTCGAGGAGGTCGGTGGCCGCCGAGGCATCGCTACGGCGCGACTCGATCCGGCGAATGCAATCGACCACCGGCTGGAGTTCCTTGTAACGACGCGACACGTCACGGAGACGTTTCTGATCGCTCAGAACCTCGGGGTCGCTGAGGAGCGCCTCCATCGAGGCGTGTTCATCGAGCAAGGACGTCCATCGATCCGACATGACGGACTCAGGTTACGGAAGGCGAACACCGAGCACGCGTGCTGGGTGGCCAAGGGCGGCGGCGTTCTTCAGAGTCACCGGCGATGCATCGCGTTCGGGAACCACGATCAGCAACTCGGTTTCGGGTGTGGCCAGTGCGGCGCGAGCGTCGGCCGCAAAGGGAACAACGTCGAGATCGATCCCCACCGAGAACACCGCCACGACATCACGCCCGTCGTCGAGTCGGCCGACGGCCACGCAGGGAACCGGGTCCTTCAGGTTGTCTCTCGGCACGGGTGGCGGCGCGACGGCCAATGATGACGCGCCCACCAGCGACGGCTCGCGCACGATGCGATCCCGAAGTGCGCGCTCGGTGGCCAAGCGATTGAGCGGATGCGGGTCGGCACCTGGTGAACGATGCGCGTCGACGATGCGAACGATCCGCGTGAGCGAATCCGCGGTCGGCGTGTCGCCGTGGATCATGCCGAACGCCTCACGGTCGTGGGCTCCGACACCGACTTCCAGACGATGGGCGCCGGTGTGAGCATCGGTGACGGCACGACACACTTCGAGGCCCCGGACCTCACCAGCGAGTACTCCGTGCTCGATGTTGATCAGCGCACCGGACTCCACGATCAGACTTCGAAATTGCTCATGCTCGGACGGCACCGATTGCGGGGCAAGGTGCGGTTCGGGCACCGCGCTCAGAAGACTTCGATCGTCGCGATGCCAGACCTCGATCGGAAGCGAGAACTGCTCGGCGCGACGCGCGAGCACACCCGTGGCGGCTGACGCGATCACGTGTAGCCGTGATGCACCGTGCCGGCCGGCCCACGCCAACGCCACACCGAGACCGCGGCCGGGTTGTTCATCGACCAACACGAATGCTTGATCGTCGGCGACCCCGGCGGCACCTCTGGCCAGACCGGTTGCCGCGACGAACGATCCGATACCGAAGTGATCACGAACGAGGGACTGAAGCGTGAGCCCGAGCAGCCGAGCGCGACGATCAGGATCCTCGGGGAGGCCGGTCATGTCAACTCCTCGAATCTGGTGGGACTTCTTCACCTATACGGTGAAAAATCCTCACCAGAACAACGAGAGAAGGGCAAGTGGGGGTTACTTCTTGGCGGACTTCTTGGCCGAGCGGTCGCCGTAGCGCTTGTTGAAGCGCTCGACGCGTCCGCCGGTGTCGACCAGCTTCTGCTTACCGGTGAAGTACGGGTGGCACTCGTTGCAGAGTTCGACGCTCAGCGTTCCGGTGATGGTGGAACGGGTCTCGAAGGTGTTGCCGCACGAGCAACGCACCGTGACCGCTTCATACGTGGGGTGGATGTCAGCCTTCATGTGTCTTCCTCTGTCGGGCCCGTTTCACGGACCGGGAAATCCTAGCGGTGGGCGGTTCCGCCCCAACCTGGCCGGCCGGGGCGGCCGACCTCACATCATCGGGGTCTTGGCGATTTCGGCCAGGAACTCGTCGTTGTTCTTGAACTGCTTCAGGCGATCCATCAGGAGTTCGAGGCCCGGGGCCGGGTTGCCATCGGCAGCCAGACCCGACAGAACTCGGCGCAAACGCCACACCATCTGGAGCTGCTT
>JBEGQB010000248.1:0-3034 GCA_041181165.1 Actinomycetota bacterium | reverse complement strand
ACGATTCGATGCCCTTTCGTGCCGCTCCCGTCACGCCGGCCTCGCTGGAAGCTCGCAGTGCCTCGATGAACGCAAGGCCCGCCTCGCGAGCAAAGGCGTCGATACGGGCCAGGCTCGTCTCGCCGATGCCTCGTTTCGGAACGTTGATCACCCGCTTCACGTTCACTTCGTCGAGTGGGTTGGCAACCACCCGCAGGTAGGCGATGGCGTCCTTCACCTCGCGCCGTTCGTAGAACCGTGTTCCTCCGACGACTTTGTACGGAACGCCGAAGCGCATGAGCGCTTCTTCCACCGCACGGCTCTGCGGATTGGTTCGATAGAACACCGCCATCGACTTCCAGGGACGACCGTCCTTCTTCAACCGCTCGAGTGATCGGGCCACGAAGTTGGCCTCGTCGCCTTCGTCGTCGGCGTGATAGCGCACGATCTTCTCGCCCGGTCCGGATTCGGTCCAGAGTTCTTTGGGCTTGCGTTCGAGGTTCTGTGAGATCACTGCGTTGGCGGCGTCGAGAATCGTTTGCGTGCTGCGGTAGTTCTGCTCGAGCACCACCACGGCCACTTCGTCGAACGCGTCCTGGAACTGCATGATGTTCCGGTAGTCGGCACCGCGGAACTTGTAGATCGACTGATCGGTGTCGCCCACAACACAGACGTTGTGATGGCCGGCCGACAAAAGAAGAACGATCTCGTTCTGGGCGAGGTTCGTGTCCTGATATTCGTCGACGAGGATGAACTTGAACTTCTGCTGGTACTCCCGCAACACCTCGGGGTGGTTGCGCAGCAGCCGCACGGTTTCCACCAGGAGGTCGTCGAAGTCCATGGCCCCGGCCTTCACGAGTCGATCCTGGTACTCCTTGTAGATCTCGGCGTGCTTGCGATCGAAGATGTTGACGGCACGATCGGCGGCTTCACCGGGCGAGAGCAGTTCGTTCTTCCAGTTGGAGATGACGGCGTGAACACCGCGGGGCGTGAAGCGCTTGGTGTCGAAGCCCATGTCGCGGATCACGTAGCCGGTGAGCCGCTGGGCATCGGTTTGGTCGTAGATGCTGAAGTTCTTCGGGTAGCCCAATTTGTCGGCATGGACTCGCAGAATGCGCACGCACGCCGAGTGGAACGTGGAGATCCACATCGAGTTCGCCACTCGGCCGACGAGCGCCTCGATGCGGTGCTTCATTTCACCGGCGGCTTTGTTGGTGAAAGTGATGGCAAGGATGTTGGCCGGATGCACACCGTGCGAACCGATGAGATGCGCGATGCGATGCGTGAGAACACGGGTTTTGCCCGAACCGGCGCCGGCCACCACGAGCAGCGGACCTTCGACGTGCTCGGCCGCTTCACGCTGCATCGGATTGAGACCGCTGAGGTCGACCGGGCCGGGCCGGAATGAGCGATCGACATCGTCGGACATGGAACATTCATCCTAGGAGTTGGGTGTGAGTGGGTAAGGTCGAAGACGTGCTCGATCGGCTCCCCCGATGGCTGCATCTGGCCGTCATCAGCGTCATGGCGTGTGCCGTCGGTGCATTGTCCGGTGTGGGTTCGTGGGCGCTCTTCGAAGCGCTCGATGCCGCAACCGACACCCGGCTCGGCCACGACTGGCTCGTCTGGCTCCTCCCGATCGCCGCCTTAGTACTCGGACTCGCTTATCACTACGCAGGGGGTGACGCCCGACGTGGCACGTCGCTCGTGATCGGCGAATCGCTACCACCCGATGATCCATCCGCTCCCGAGACCACACCCGCGGTTCCGCGCCGGATGGCCCCGATGATCTTCGGTGCCACCTACATCGCACAGCTCACGGGCGCGTCGGTTGGTCGCGAAGGCGCGGCTTTGCAGATCGGCGGCTCACTCACGTCGCTCGTGCTGCGACCGTTCCGCCTCGGCGCGCACGATCGCCGACTCATGTTGGTGGCAGCCATGGCGGGCGCATTCGGCGGAGCATTCGGAGTGCCGATGGCCGGAGCCGTGTTCGCCCTCGAAGTGCAGCGCACCGGACGACTCCGCTACGAATCTCTCGCACCCGCGCTCGTGGCCTCGGTTGCCGCTGATCGCGTCGTGGAAGCCCTCGGCCGATCCACTCCGCTCGTCGACGCCAATTTCGGCGATGTGGATCTCGACGTGTTGTGGCGCTTGGCCATCGTCGGTCTGGCTTGTGGGCTGGCGGCGCGTGCATTCATCATGAGCCACCACTGGGTCAAGCAGGCAATCGCACGCGTGGTCGGCTACCTCCCGGCCCGACCGGTGATCGGAGCCGTGGCGACCCTTGCGCTCATGGCGCTGTTCGGCCGCGATTACCTCGGGCTGTCGTTGCCACTCGTGGAGAACGCGATCGCCGGCAACTCCGCCGACTGGTGGGAGCCGGTGTTGAAGATCGTCTTCACGGCCATCGCTCTCGGTTCGGGAATCCCCGGTGGCGAAGTGACTCCGCTCTTCGTCGTCGGTGCCACGTTGGGTTCGGCTCTGGCCAGTCCGCTCGGACTCGATCCGCGTCTGGCGGCGATGGCCGCGCTCCCCGCCGCGTTCGGGGCCGCGGCCAACACTCCGATCGCCTGCGCGTTGCTCGCCATCGAGTTGTTCGGCGGATCGCTCGCCCTGCCGGCTGCACTCGTGTGCATCGTGGCCTTCGCGGTGTCACCCGACCGCGGGATTTACGAGGGCCAGCGGATCGGCTCTACGAAAGACCTCCGGGCCAGCGCAGCACGACCACCTCACGCATGAACGCCGGCGGATGATCACGCAGCCACGCTTCGATCTCGGCATCGCGAACCTTGGGTAAACACAATCGACGCCGAGCCGACTCCACGAGTTCCGCCGGATCTTCGGCGTGCCGCGACAACGCCGGCCGTGGAACCACGACGACTTCAGGTGAGATCCCGAGTGCACGAAGTACGGCTACGGCATCATCGGAGGTCGGGCCATCGGGTCGTTTCAGATCCCAGAAGTGGAGCCAACCTTCGTTCCAGGCCGACAGCGGATGCTTCTTCGGCATCACCACCACGACCCCGAGTCGGGCCGCCGCCGTGAGAGTCACGAG
>JBEGQB010000247.1:0-3040 GCA_041181165.1 Actinomycetota bacterium | reverse complement strand
CAGGCCGAGGTCGGTGCCCGGCTCTGACAACTTCACTCCGCCCACGACCGATGCATATACATCGTGTTTGTGCACCGGTGTTTTGGCGCGCTGACCGAGAACGGCAAGGAGCATGGCCAGGCGACCCGGATCGAGACCCTGTGCGCTACGGCGGGCGGGGATGTCGTTCTTGAGTTCGGTGGTGAGCACTTGTAGTTCGACCATGAGTGGCCGTTGACCTTCGAGAGTTGGCACCACCACACTGCCTGGTACGCCCGTTTGACGATCGGAGAGAAAGAGCGCGCTCGGATCGGGAACACCGCGCAGGCCAGCCTCGACCATCTCGAAGAGGCCGAGTTCTGTTGTGGGGCCGAAGCGGTGTTTCGAGGCGCGAAGGAGGCGAAGGGCGTGGTGGCGCTCACCTTCGAACTGCAACACGGTGTCGACGACGTGTTCGAGCACGCGTGGACCGGCGAGCCCACCTTCTTTGGTGACGTGGCCGACGAGAACGACAGGAACGTTGCGCTTCTTGGCTTCCATGACGAGACGGTGCGCGCAACCGCGTACCTGCACGACACTTCCTGGAGATGAACCAAGTTCGGGATCGACCAAGGTTTGAATACTGTCGATCACCACGAGTTCGGGTGAGAGTTCGTCGAGCGCAGCCACCACATGTGGCAACACCGTCTCGGACAACAGCCAGAGCTCGGGACGTACCGTGTCGAGCCGTTCAGCCCGAAGACGCACTTGCTGGGCGCTTTCTTCGGCCGATACGTAGAGCGTGCGGCCGGGCCACGCGGCGAGCGCTTGCAGAAGGAGAGTGCTCTTGCCGATGCCGGGTTCGCCACCAAGCAGCGTGACCGACCCAGGGACGAGCCCGCCACCCAAGACACGGTCGAGTTCGTCGATTCCGGTGGATCGGGGCGCGCCGTGGGCGGCATCGATTTCGCCGATTCGTTGGGCAGGAGCCGAGGCGAGGAGTGCCACACCGGCGGCCAGCGATGAGATGTGATTCGCGCTCGGATCCTCGACGTCTTCCACGAGGCTGTTCCATGCCCCGCACGACGTGCACTTGCCGGCCCACTTCGGGAATTGGGCTCCGCAATCGGAGCAGTTGTAGACGATGCGCAGGCGGGCCACGGTCGCAACCTATTCCTTGGGTGTGGTGCGAGGCGGGCGGCGCTTGGGGTTGGGAGTCGTCACACCTTTGCGACGTCGTGCATACATCACAAGCAGGATCAGAGTTCCCATGATGAGGAGCCACGCGCCAAGGAGAATGCCGAGCACATTGGCAACCACACCCCACACCCCGCCGTCTACCGTTGATCGGTAGGTGCCGAGCACCACGGTTTGGGGTGAGCCATCGAGGGGGGTCGACCAAATCACTCCGCCCTCGGCTTCGGTGCCGGTGGTTTTGCGGATGTCACCGGGGAGTTGCGCTTCGAGGGTGAACGAGACCGACTGCATGGGGTCCACACCCAACTTCTCCGCCGTCGATTTCCACGGAGCGCCACCGATGAGAGAACTGAGCTCGGTGTCCGAGAAGGCTTCGATTCCGCCGACGAACTGGAGCGTGGCGTCGAAGGTGGTCGCCACGGTGCGGCCGTCAACCGTTCGTTTGAGCGACGGATTGAGGAGGGGGCCGTTCGGACCGTTGATCTGAAGTAGGACGGCATTGGCTTCGGCGGGCGAATCGAAGTCGTACGTGAGCACAACACGGAGCCCTCCGTTGTTCACCTGCGTCGGACCCTCCACCTTCCAACCACTCTGCAAGAGATCATCGAGCCGGAGGTCCTCGGCGAGGCCGGGAACGAGAGTGGCGGCTTCGTTGTCGATATCTGTCGTGATGGTGAGGCGGCCCGCACCGTCCTGATCGGCCATCACATCGAGCTTGACGTCCACGCGGCACGCCGACAGGAGAACGAGCGAGACCCCGACCAAGAGCAGGGACCGCGCGCGTCGCAACATCGGCGACAACCTAGTCGGAATCGAAAGTTGAAAGGTCAGTCGCCAGAAGGTGACTCGGTGTCGCCATTGGCTTCACCGACGCCGGCCAACTCGATGGTTGACGGTGGCTGGAAACCTTCGACGGCGCTGAAACCGAGTCGTTTCTCGCCTGGGCGATCGGGATCGTCCTCGACGTCCACGACGACGATTTCGCCGGCGCGGAATTGCTTGTAGAGGATCTTCTCGCTGAGCGCGTCCTCGATGAGGCGCTGGATCGCCCGACGCAACGGACGGGCACCGAGCTGCGGGTCGTAACCCTTCTCCGAGAGGAATTCCTTGGCGGCCTGCGTGAGCTCGATGCCCAGACCCTGCGATTCGAGCTGCCCAGTGAGGCGCTTCAGCATGAGATCAACCATCTGCATGACCTCGCTCTTGGCGAGTTCGTGGAAGACGATGACCTCGTCGATGCGGTTGAGGAACTCAGGGCGGAAGTGATTCTTCAGTGAGTCCATCACCTTGTCGCGCATGCGGGCGTAGCTCATGGCTTCGTCGGCCTTGGTGAAACCGACATTGGCCTTGCGCAGATCCTGTGTGCCGAGGTTCGACGTCATGATGATGATCGTGTTGCGAAAGTCGACCGAACGACCCTGGCTGTCGGTGAGTCGGCCCTCTTCGAGGATCTGCAACAACGTGTTGAACACGTCGGGGTGGGCCTTTTCGATTTCGTCGAAGAGAACCACGCTGAACGGCTTACGACGCACTGCCTCGGTGAGCTGACCACCCTCGTCGTAACCGACGTATCCAGGGGGCGAACCGACGAGGCGGCTCACGGTGTGCTTCTCCATGTATTCCGACATGTCGAGTGTGATGAGCGACGACTCATCACCGAACAAGAACTCGCTCAGCGTCTTGGCGAGTTCCGTCTTGCCGACGCCGGTGGGTCCGAGGAAGATGAACGAACCACTCGGGCGCTTCGGATCCTTGAGGCCGGCGCGAGTACGGCGGATGCTCTGCGACACCGCCTTGATCGCGTCTTCCTGGCCGATGATGCGCTTGTGCAGCTCGGCCTCCATGTTGAGGAGCTTCTGGGTTTCTTCTTCGGTGAGCTTGTACA
>JBEGQB010000246.1:0-3064 GCA_041181165.1 Actinomycetota bacterium | reverse complement strand
TCGACCAACCGAGGATGCCAGCGATGAGCTCGGCCGTGGGTCGACCGGCCCGCCGGGCGGCGTCACGATCGATGATCAACGAACGAGTTCGACGCGACAGGACGTCGTCCAGAGTGTTGACCATTTCGTGACGGGCGGCGTACACGGCTTCGGCCCGAGTGTAGGGAAGTCCGTCGACGAGCGGTGAGGAAAGTTCGTGACTCTCCCGAACCAAAGCGGCGATCTCGGCTTCACGTGAGCCGTCATGGCCGTGCAGTCGGAGACGCTTGGTGCGACAACGCTCCTTGCGTCCGAGGATCTCGCACACTCGATCCACGCCGTCTTGGGCCATGTGGCGGTAAGTCGTCAACTTGCCTCCGGTGATGGTGACGACGCCGTTCTCACCGACCGACACCAGATGGCGTCGCGACAGATCCGCGGTGCGGGCGTTGGCGGTTTCCTTCACGAGCGGTCGCAGGCCGGCCCAGACGCCGGTGATGTCGTCTTCGGTCACGCCGGTGGTGACACTTGCGTTCAGCGCTCGCAGCACGTATTCGATGTCGGTTCGGGTGCACTGTGGGTCATCGAGGGGGCCCGAGTAATCGGTGTCGGTGGTTCCCACGTAGGTGTGGGTGAAGGTGCCGTCGGGCTTGGCTCCCCATGGCACCACGAAAAGACTTCGTCGATCCTTGGGCACCGGAATGACGACGGCGATGGTGTTGCGCACCTTTTCCCACGGCACTGTCACGTGAACGCCCTTGGCCGGTCGAGTCGGAACCTCGTCGTTCCAGACACCTGTTGCGTTCACGATCACGCGCGCGGTCACCGGAAATCGCTCGCCGTCGGCTTCGACCTCGCCACCGAAATACGGGCAACGATTCACGACGACGGCGCCGAGGTCGGCTGCCGTGCGAGCTAGAGACAAACAGAGACGTGCATCGTCGGCCTGCGCGTCGTAGTAGATGTAGGCCGACGCAAGGCGATCGGCAGGCATCGTCGGCATGAGTGAGCGTGCTTTGGACTTGCGTAGTCGCCGATGAAAACGCCCGATCCGCCAACCACCGGTGATGTCGTACATCCACAGCGCCGAGCCGAGTGCCCGTGCGATCTTGCGCGAGACGAGACCGTCCTTGGTGAGGATTGGAAGCATGAAGGGCAGAACTTCCACGAGATGTGGGGCGTTGTGCAACAGACGCTGACGTTCGTGGAGCGCTTCGTAGACGAGTCGGACTTCGCCTTGTTGCAAGTAGCGCAACCCACCATGGATGAGTTTGGAACTCTTGGACGACGTGCCGCTCGCGAAGTCGTCCCGTTCGACGAGTGCAGTGCGCAAACCGCGGGAGGCCGCGTCGACCGCGACTCCGAGCCCAGTGATCCCGCCGCCGACCACCAAGACGTCGAATTCCTCGCTGCGGAGAGCCTGGAGCATCGTCGGCCGCGTGAAAGGGCGACCGACGGACATATTCCGAGAGTAGTAGGGGTGCGCTGAGACAGGTTTCACAGATTGCTAATTCGCACAATGTGAAGATTGGGAGGGGTTGCGCCTAACTTGCAGGCATGCGTTCACCGGCTGAACTGACCGAGATGTTCCGGGCCAATGGCCTGAAGGTCACCCCACAGCGGCAACTCATCTTCCGCTTGATGCACGGCAACGAGGCACACCCCACCGCCGAAGCACTGTTCCACTCGGCCAGTGAACTGATGCCCGGTATTTCGCTGCGCACGGTGTACCAGACCCTGGCCGACCTGGCGTCGATGGGTGAGTTGCGTTCACTCGACCTCGGAACTGGTGCCTCCCGATTCGATCCCAACACCGACGATCACCACCACGTGGTGTGTGAGCAATGCGGTGATGTTCGCGATGTGTACGTGTCGGGCTCCGATGCGTTGCGCATCGAAGGTTTGGACGGTTTCGCCGTGGATTCCACGGCGATTCTGTTCAACGGAGTCTGTCCGCGGTGCGCCGCAGGCAGCCGCCGATCAACAACCAACCCACCCACCAACAATGCACAAGGAGTCATGTCATGAGCCTCAAGGGCACCAAGACACATGAGAACCTGAAGCACGCGTTTGCCGGCGAGAGCCAGGCCAACCGTCGCTACCTCTGGTTCGCGCAGAAGGCCGACGTCGAGGGCTACCCGGACGCCGCCGCTCTCTTCCGTTCGGTTGCCGAAGGAGAAACCGGCCACGCGCACGGTCACCTCGAGTTCCTCGCCGAAGTGGGCGACCCGGCCACCGATCTCCCGATCGGCGAGACCGAAGCCAACTTCAAGGCGTCGATCGAGGGTGAGACCTACGAGTACACCCAGATGTACCCGGGCTTCGCCAAGACCGCTCGCGATGAAGGCTTCGCCGAGATCGCCGACTGGTTCGAGACCCTCGCCCGTGCCGAGAAGAGCCACGCCGGACGCTTCGATCAGGGCCTCAAGGCTCTCTGATTTCAAACAAGTCCGTCTGACGGGGTCCTCGGGCACTGGTCGCCCGAGGACCCCGCACGGGACAATCGCACCATGACGATCACCTACGACCCCAAGCATCCGAAGTACCTCGACGAGAAGGATGTTCGCGACGAGCTCACTCGCGTGTACGACCTCTGTCACGGATGCCGCTTGTGCTTCAAGTACTGCACGGCGTTCCCCACCCTTTTCGATTTCGTCGATCAGCACGAGGATCAGGACGCCGGAAAGTTGACCCCGGCTCAACAGGATCAGGTCATCGACGAATGCTTCCAATGCAAGCTCTGCTACATCAACTGCCCGTACATCCCCGGACAGAGCGAGTGGGAACTCGACTTCCCCCGACTGATGCTGCGAGCGGACGCCATGCGCCACACCAACAAGCAGATTGGTTTGCGTGATCGTCTGACGACCGATGTGATGGGTCGTACCGACATGCTCGGCAAGGTCGCCACCGCGACTCCCGTTCTCAACAAGATGATGGGGGCCAAGAACGGTTCCGCCATCCGCAAGGTCATCGAGAAGACCGCTGGTGTCTCGAGCCAGCGGTTGCTGCCTCCCTTCGCTCGCCAGCGTTTCACCACTTGGTTCAAGCGCCGGCCGAAATTGCGCCTTGGCAAACGACAGGG
>JBEGQB010000245.1:0-3079 GCA_041181165.1 Actinomycetota bacterium | reverse complement strand
GCTTTCACGCTTCTTGACCCAAGGCGAGGCCAACAAGGTCGTGGCCGGACTCGAGAACGGCGAAGTCGACTGCGTGATCGGCACGCATCGACTACTGGCGTCGGGGGTGAAGTTCAAGAACCTCGGCCTGCTCATCGTCGACGAAGAGCAACGATTCGGCGTGCAACACAAAGAGGCGATGAAGCATCTGAAGACGAATGTCGACGTCCTCACGCTTTCGGCCACTCCGATTCCGCGAACTCTCGAGATGAGCCTCGTCGGAATCCGCGATCTGAGCCTCCTGCAAACTCCCCCGGCCGACCGACAGCCGATCCTCACCTTCGTGGGTGAGTACGACGAACGAGTCGCGGTGGAGGCCATCCGTCGAGAGTTGTTGCGCGAAGGGCAGGTGTTCTGGGTCCACAACCGAGTCCAGTCGATCGATGAATGTGCCGGTCGACTTCGCGAACTCGTCCCCGAAGCACGGATAGCCGTCGCTCACGGACAGATGGATGAAGGAACACTCGAGCAGATCGTCGTCGACTTCTGGGAAGGGAACTACGACGTTCTGGTGTGCACCACGATCATCGAGAGCGGCATCGACATGCCCACCGTGAACACACTCGTCGTGGAACGGGCCGATCTGCTCGGACTCGGCCAGATGCACCAACTACGCGGACGCGTCGGCCGAAGCGGCCAGCGGGCCTACGCGTATTTGTTCCATCCGCGCGACAAGGCTCTCACCGAGGACGCCTACGAGCGACTCCGGACGATCGGTGAATCGACCGATCTTGGCAGTGGTTTCAAGATCGCCATGCGCGACCTGGAGATTCGCGGCGCCGGAAACCTCCTCGGCGAGGCTCAGAGCGGTCATATCGCAGCTGTCGGTTACGACCTCTATTGCCAGATGGTCACCGAAGCAGTCGGCGAGATGAAGGGCGAGCCGATCGAACAACCGTCGGAGATCAAGATCGACGTGCCGACGAACGCCTTCCTACCGACCGACTACGTGCCCAAGGAGGCCATGCGACTCGAGGCATACCGGCGACTGGCGACGGTCACCTCGAACACCGAGGTGACCGACATTCGCAAAGAGTGGCTCGATCGATACGGGCCGATTCCGGCGCCAGCCGAAATGCTTCTCGCCGTCGGCATGCTGCGCGCCGAGTGCCATCGACTGGGAGTTCGTGAAGTGGTGGTCACGTCGTCGGAGGCGCGATTGTCGCCATTGATCCTCAAGGTTTCGCAAGCCATGCGGCTGAAGCGGCTCTCCCGTGACGCGATCGTGAAGGAAGGTCTGCAGCAGGTGATCATCCCGGTGCCGCGCGGCAAAGAACCGGTCGGCCATCTACTCGCACTTCTCGCCGAACTGATTCCGTCATCGGACGCGGAGTAACCGCCACCTCGACAACCCCGCCTTCGATACCGAGTACCCGAACTCGTCGACGAGGTAGTTTGGATCCGTGAAGAAGTTCCGCACCATCCCCCGCGTCACGACCCGCCTCATGTTGCTCGGGCTCATTGGCGCCCTCGGCACGACCGGCCTTCTCTCGGCTTGCTCCTCGGTTCGAACCGACGCCGCCGAAGTGAACGGCGAGGCACTCGGACGGGACACCTTCGAAACCCTGCTCGACGGATACGCCGATGCGGTTCCCACCTCGCGCCTGAGCAACGGAGCCGTTGACATCTCCATCGCCCGGGGTCTGCTCACCGATTGGGTCACGACGCGGATCCTGCTCGCCGAACTCACTGCCACCGGTGTGAAAGTTGCCGACACCGATCTCGAAGCAGCCCGCAATGTTCTCGAGCCACAAGCCGGATTCTCGGTCGCCGGGCCCGACACCCAGGATTTCTACGTGTTGGCCACCGCCGTGCGCACGGTGTTCACGAGGACGTTCGGAATCTCCGCCGCCCAGGCACGCGAGATCTACGAACGAGGCGATTCCGATCTTCAGTGCCTGCGCGGCATCCTGACCCAGGATCTCGACAGCATCAACGCCGCCGCTCTGCGGTTGACCACCGGCGAGAACTTCGCAACGGTGGCCGCCGAAGTGTCGACCGACTCCACGAAGGACAACGGTGGGATCCTCTCGGATCAACAGAGCGGCAAGGAATGCCTGTCCCTCGATTCACTGGCTGCTGGAGCACCCGAGTTCATCGATGCACTCGATGGCGTGGCCATCGGGGCCAACACCGCACCTTTCGAACTGTCGAGCGGCGGCTGGGTCATTTTGAATCGACGACCGTTCGACGAAGTAGCCGACGAGGTTCGCGACATCCTCGGCACGAGCTCGGCCGACGACGCCCGTATTTCGGCCATCATCGCCTCCGATGTGACGGTCTCCAGCGAATACGGACGCTGGGACCCGACCACCGGCACGGTGACCGCCCGCTGACGTGAGCCGCCCGGTCGTCGAAGTCGTGGGGCTCGGCCCCGCCGGCGACGAGTACATCACCCGTCACACTCTCGACCGGATCGCCTCCCACCAAGTTCGAGTTCTTCGTACTTCGCGGCATCCGAACGCACACCTCGTCGGAACCGATCGATCCTTCGATCACTTCTACGAGAGTTCCGAAACTTTCGACGACGTCTATCACGCCATCGTCGACGAGCTCGTCGAGATCGCTCGCACGAATGGTTCGGTCCTCTACGCGGTTCCCGGCTCTCCCCTCGTGCTCGAACGCACGGTTCAGTTGCTCATCGTCGACGAACGAGTGGAGACCATCGTTCAGCCAGCCATGAGTTTTCTCGATCTCGCGTGGAGCCGTCTGCGAATCGATCCGGTGGATGCCAACGTCACCCTCGTCGACGCGCACGAATTCGCCTCGCGGGCCGCCGGCCTGACCGGCCCATTGCTCATCGCCCATTGCCACGCGAACTGGGTTCTGTCCGAGGTCAAGCTCGCTGCCGAGGACACCATCGACACGACCAACGACGACGTGTCGGTCACGATTCTCCATCATCTCGGCTCATCCGACGAACAGATCGTGCACACCACCTGGTCGCAGATCGATCGCGTCGTGGAGGCCGATCATCTCACGACGCTCTACGTGCCGCGGCTCGTCGCTCCGGTGGGGAGCGAACTCGTTTCGTTCCACG
>JBEGQB010000244.1:0-3092 GCA_041181165.1 Actinomycetota bacterium | reverse complement strand
ATGTCCGTCCTTGGCGATGATCCAGCCGACCGGTTGATGCATGTGCATCGGATGACCCATCAGACCTTCGTTCTGATAGTGCACCATCATCACTTGGCCGAGTCGAAGGGTGTACGGCTCGGTGGCCGGGAACGATTTGCCGTTCAATGACAGGCCGACCACGCCGGAATCGTTGAGGACCATCGTGACTTCCTTGTCGACCTTGGTGTATCCCTGATCGACGAGCGACTGCGGAATCGGCATCTCGCCCACCATGAAAGCGCCGAACATCCCGTCGGGAATCTGAACCTGCGCGTCATGATGCGAGTGGTAGATGCCCACAGCCGGTTCGACGGTGGTGAACTCGTACGTGAACGTCGCGCCGGGAACAATGGGCTTCTGGGTGTAGGGATCGACGCCGTCGAACTGATTCGGTACCCGGATTCCGTGGAAGTGAACCGAAGTCGATTCATCGAGTTCGTTGGTCACCACGATCTTCACTTTGTCGCCCACGTTCACGCGGATCTCCGGTCCGGGCACCGTTCCGTTGTAGGTCTTGGCTTTGACGATCTTGCCCGGCTCGACTTCCCAGTCGACTTCTTTCACCGTGAGGTTGAAAACCTTCATCCCGTCGGCCTCGATGGTGGGTTCGAGGATCTGCCCGCCCTTTTCGCCCATTGTCTTGGCCGGGAACGCCTTGGCGCGTACCTCCATGGCGGCATCCATGTCCTGCCAACTGGTGGATCCGTGCATGCCGTCGGTCCCTGACATCCCATCCGAATGGGTCGGCGCCGCACCATCGGTGACGGTGATGGTCGCCGTCATACCCGACGCCGCATGACCGGCCACCTCGCACAGCGCGTCGAGTACTCCGACTTCGAGTGTTCCGAGATCGAGGATCTCCGACTGTCCCCCGAGCAGGTCGGCTGTCTTCTTCGAAAGCGCGGGTACGGAGAAGTTGTGGGCGATGCTCCCGGTGTTGGTGACGCGTAGCTGTACGTGTCCCGGTGGAACGGTGATGGCGACCGGAGTGATGGCGAATTCCGAAAGTTGCACATCGACGATCGTCGGAGCTCCCGCACCACCGGCGGCGGCCGACGATGAATCGTCTCCGACAAGTCCGGTCAGACTCGCGATGGCCACGAACAACGCGGCGATGGCCACTCCGAATGCACCCCACATCAGTACCGATCGATCGTCTTTGCCCATGTATCCACTCTGCGGTGGCACAAGTTCACGAATCAGGGGAAAGCGGCGGGTAGTTCCCGGGACTTTGGTCCCGAACAACGGTCAGACGATCGGTACCGACCACTCGAGAATCGTGCCCGAGTCCGCTCCCGGGACCAGTCGGAAACTGCCGTGATGTGATTGGGCGCGTGCTGCCATGTTGCGCAGACCGTTTCCCACCGCACCGTCGGCCGAGGTCGGTGGGCCGATTCCGTTGTCGGCCACGCGGAGGTGGAGTCGCCCGTCGGCCACGATCAAGTCCACCGACGTCATGGTTGCACGTGAATGGCGCGAGACGTTGGCGAGCGCCTCGCGCAAGGTGGCGACGAGGTCGGATCGAACCGCTTCGTCGAGCATGTGCTCGACTGGTCCCTCCACACGGAGTCGGGGAGTGAACCCGAGCACCCGACTCGACTGGTTGATGATGTCCCCGAGTTCCTGCCCGAGCGAACCGACACGCTGGGCAGCACCCAAGGTGAAGACGCTCGTTCGGATTTCCTTGATGATCCGATCGATCTCATCGACACTGCTGTCGAGTCGTTCGGCGATGCGACCATCCGTGCTGACTCCGAGGGCCTGAAGTTCGAGCCCCAATCCGAAGAGCCTCTGCAGCACGGTGTCGTGAAGATCCCGAGCGATGCGCTCGCGCTCGGCCGACAAAGTCAGAGCGTCTCGGGTCTGTTGCAGACGTTCCTCACCGGCCAGTCGGTCGGAGATGTCGCGCACCGACGCGATCGTGAAAACTCCGGCTGACGTCGCCACCGGTGACAAGCTGATCTCCACCGGCACCTCGGAACCGTCGGCTCGATTGGCGGTGAGTTGAAGATTGGCGCCCATCGGTCGGGTGCGTGGGCGAGCGGAATACCTCTCGCGCAGATCCCGATGGCTGGTATGGCGTCGGGGGACCAGTCGTTCGACCGATCCACCGATGAGTCCCTCTTCGTCGAAACCGGTGATGGCGAGCAACGCCCTGTTGGTGTAGCGCACGACTCCATCGGCATCGCAGATCAGGACGCCGTCGGGGCTCTCGTCGAGGGCGCGACGCAGGATCAGATCGTCGAGTTCGCCCATACCACCAAGGTAATTCCCGCTTGGTCCACCTCTCACAAGTGACCTTGGTCCCTGTCTCGAAGTAGTCGTACTTGGCACACTGAAGTCATGCCCACCGACGAAACGTCGACCGAACCGATTCCGGTGTTCCTGCTGGATGATCACGAGGTCGTGCGTCAAGGTGTCCGAGCGTTGCTCGAATCGACCGGTGAAGTGGTCGTCGTCGGCGAGGCCGGCTTGGCCGCCGAGGCTCTGGCCCGCATCCGTGCAGTGCGGCCACGGGTGGCGATCCTCGATGTCCGACTTCCTGATGGCAACGGCGTGGAGGTGTGTCGTGAGGTTCGCAACGATCTGCCCGACGTGCAGTGCCTGATGCTCACCTCGTACTCCGATGACGAAGCCCTCTTCGAAGCCATCATGGCCGGGGCGTCGGGCTACGTGCTGAAGCAGATTCGCGGCAACGAACTCATCCAAGCGGTGCGGCGGGTGGCTCGTGGTGAATCCCTCCTCGATCCGGCCGTCACCGGTCGTGTGCTCCGCAAACTCCGCGAGCCCTCGGTGGAGGATGAGCGTTTGGCCCGGCTGTCGGATCAGGAGCGGCGCATCCTCGATCTGATCGCCGAAGGTTGTACCAATCGACAGATCGGCCAGCGCCTGCATCTGGCCGAAAAGACGGTGAAGAACTACGTGAGCAACATGCTCACGAAACTCGGCATGGAGCGCCGAACCGAAGCAGCGGTGTTCGCGGCGCGACTCGAGATGGCGCGGAGCAAGTCGTCCGACGACTGATTCAGCCGCGAGCGATGCGGGCGACGGCGGCGAGAAGCCGGTCGACG
>JBEGQB010000243.1:0-3107 GCA_041181165.1 Actinomycetota bacterium | reverse complement strand
CCTTTCGCGACGAGATGATGGCTGGCGGCGCCGTCGACGAATCATCCAATGACCGGCCCAGCTCGCGACGGAACGCAGTTCTCTCCGGACTCGTGGTCGTCGCTCTCCTCATCTGGCTCGGTATCTCGAACGCGTGGAGCCTTCTTCTCGTGGCCGGACTGCTCCTGTCCGTCTTCTTGCACGAGGTCGGTCACTTCGTCACCGCTGGTTGGGCGGGTATGAAGCGAACCCAGTTCTTCATGGGTTTCGGACCTCGTCTCTGGAGCACTCACCGCAACGGTGTCGAGTACGGAGTTCGGGCTCTTCCGCTCGGGGCCTTCGTTCGCATAGTCGGAATGAACAACATGGATCCGGTGTCACCGGGCGACGAGGACGTCGCGTATTCGTCCAAGCCGTACAGGTGGCGAATGCTCGTCATCACGGCCGGATCGATCATGCACTTCATCATTGCCATCGTTCTCTTGGTGTTCGTCTTCACGGTCGGTGGTCGTTTCCAGGACACCGGTGACGTCCGAATCATCGGTTTCCCGGACGAATCGCCGGCGCAGATGGCCGGCCTTCGCGAAGACGACATCATTCGGGCGATTGACGGCCGAGCGATTTCCTCGGTCGACGACATGCGGACCTACGTTCGTTCGCTGCTGGCCGGCGAGACCGTGCAACTCGACTACGAACGCGATGGTCGGATGGCCACGGCCTCGGTTGTCCTCGGTGATGCCGACGTTGGTTCACCAAGCACGTCGACCGAATCGACCAACCCGGGGTATCTCGGGGTCGCTTCCGACACCTATGCCAGAGAACGCCTGTCGGTCCCGTCGGCGCTTGGCCGTGTGGGTGGTGATCTCGCCGACGCGGTCTGGTCGACCTTCGAGGGCATCGCCACCGTCGCCAATCCGTTCAACCAGATCGATCAACTGACCAACGAGGACGCCGATCCGTCGAAGAGACCGACCACCGTCGTCGGGATCACGATGGTCGCCGGTGAGGTCGGACGCGACTACGGCTTCTTCGGTGTGATGGAAGTACTCGCGTCGATCAATGTGTTCGTCGGCGTGTTCAACCTCTTCCCGATGCTTCCCTTCGACGGCGGACACGCCGCCATCGCGACCTATGAGCGCATACGTTCGCGTCGCGGCCGTCCCTACCGAGCCAATGTGGAGAAACTCTGGCCTCTCACCGTTGCCGTGGTGACGCTTCTGTTGTTCCTCACCATGACCGGCCTCTACCTCGACATCACTCGACCCTTCTGATCCGATGGATTCCGCTGGATTCCATAGATCGACGATGTGCTCCGGCGCCGAACCTGAGATGATGACACCGTGATCAGCTCATCGGCTCCTCGATTCCCGCGCCGGTCGACCAACCAAATCATGGTCGGCAAAGTGCCGGTGGGCGGTGATGCACCGATCACCGTGCAATCGATGACGATCACCAAGACCGCCGATGTCGAGGGAACGCTCCAGCAGATCTACGCACTGGCCGCAGCCGGATGCGACATCGTGCGCTGCACTTGCAACGAAATCGAGGCGGCCGAAGGTCTGGCCCAGATCGTGCCGAGGTCACCGATTCCGATCATCGCCGACATCCATCATCAGTACAAGATGGCTCTGGCCGCCATGGAGGCCGGTGTGCATGGGTTGCGTCTCAACCCCGGCAACATCCGCAAACCCGAGCACATCAAGTTGGTGGCCGCCGAGGCCCGCGACCGCGGTCTGCCGATTCGCATCGGTGTGAACGGAGGTTCGCTCGATCCCGAGTTGTACGACAAGTACGGCGGGAAGGTGACACCCGAGGCCATGGTCGAGTCGGCGCAACGAGAGATGGCGTACTTCGACGAAGTCGGATTCGATCTCATCAAGATCTCGGTGAAGGCGTCGAGTGTGCCGCTCATGGTCGAGGCGTACCGGCAACTGAGTGAAGTGACCCGACATCCGCTGCACCTCGGAGTCACCGAAGCCGGACCTCCGCCGGCCGGTCTGGTCAAAGCCACCGCCGGTATCGCGGCGCTTCTGATGGAAGGCATCGGCGACACCATCCGCTACAGCCTCACTGCGGATCCAGTGGAGGAAGCGCGAGCTGGTCGACAACTGCTCGAAGCTCTTGGTTTGCGCGAGCGCAAGAATGTCGATCTGATCGCTTGCCCGAGTTGCGGTCGGGCCGAGATCGACGTGATCGAAGTTGCCAAGCGTGCCATGGAAGCCTTCGGCGAGAAGAAACTTCCCCTGCAAGTGGCGGTGATGGGATGTGTCGTCAATGGGCCGGGTGAAGCCAGAGAAGCCGACCTCGGAATCGCCGCTGGGAACAAGCGTGGCCACCTCTTCGTGAAGGGCCGCAATGTGGCCGTCGTCCCCGAGAGCGAGATGGTCGAAGCCCTCGTCGAATGGGCCGAGTTCATCCATGAGCACGGCGCCGAAGCGGCCATCGCGCGTGTCGACACCGCTCGAGCCGAGCGCGAAGCAGCCAAGGATCGTTCACAACTTCTCGACGAACAGGGCGCGGATGCCAACCGGGCCGAGGAGAAGATCGTCGAGATCCGCCGCAAGACCCAAAGCTGACTCAGCCGCCGGTGACTTCACCGGGGAGATCGTCGAACGAGATCCAACTGAAGAACTCGAGTTCGATGCCGAGTCCGCGGACGAACGACTCGAAATCGGGTTGTCCGGGTCCGTTGAAGTTGGCCGCGATGTGCGCGTGATCGGAACGTCAGGGTTCGGTCACGCGGAACAACGTTGCCGAACCCTCGAGTTCGAGTTCCTCGCCGGGCTGTAAGAAGGCCACCTCACCTTGTTTGAGTCGGTCGGTATTGCCAATGCCGCAGAGCGTGAGTTCACGGGAGCGGGCGCGCAGAATTTCCCGGCCATCGATCTTGTGCACCCACAAGGTGAACGGGGCATCCGGAGTGGGGAACTTCCACAACGTTCCGGCCGAGGTGCGGGTCACGGCTTGGGCCTTGACGATCGGATCGGCCAATGGTGATGGGTCGACGGTCGCGAGAAGTTCGTTGACGTCGATGTGCTTGTTGGTGAGGCCGCAGCGCACGACGTTGTCACTCGATCCCATGACTTCGACGCCCATTCCGGAGAGGTACGCGTGCAGATTGCCGGGGC
>JBEGQB010000242.1:0-3108 GCA_041181165.1 Actinomycetota bacterium | reverse complement strand
TGCCCGACCAACGGCTGAGCACCCGAGGGAATCCGAACTGCCGATCGATCGAGAACTGCATCGAGGGCCAAGACGGCGCCGGACGCATCGGAAGAACGCAGGCGTGAAAGGGCTTCTCGCGCCGCACCGCCGTCGGCGACGATCACCGCCGACAAAGCCTCACCCAAGGCGGCTTCGACAGCAAGCTCCCAACCCGAGTCGATCTGGATCAGGTCGAGAAGGGTGCCGACGACTCCTTGAAGGTCCCGAAGACGTTCGGCGCCGGCCCGTGCGCGTGCACTGTCGAGCGCAAGTTGAAGCGCCTCGGCCCGCGCCTGCCAACGCGAAGATTGGGACGACGCTTCGGCTCGAGCAGCCACCGCCGCCTCGTATTCGGCTTCAGCGGTGAGTCGTCGTGCTTGTGCCTCGGTGACCTCGGCCACCAGAGGAACCTCGTCGCTCTGCGCACGCTCGAGTTGTTCACGCAGGCGCGTGATCTCCGCACCGAGACGCGCCTCGCGTTCACTCAGTGTCTCGAGTCTCGAGTTCACCCGGCGGAACTCGCCCTCGGTGGATTCCAGAGCGGCTCGCAAGGTCCGGAGTTCGCCTCGCACTTCGGCTGCTGCGGTCGATGCCGAAGCCGGCGACGCGAGTCCGTCGAACAGAGTCGCGGCCGCGGCACGTTCGCCTTCGAACGCGGCTTCGTCGTGAGCAAGAGCCTGCCCCTCGGGCTCGAGTCGGGCGATTCCGGCCAGAACTTCGTCGAGTTCGCCGCGCAATTGAGACGCATCGGCTTCGAGTGACGCAACAACGCCCGAATCCATGAGTTGACCGCGGTCTCGCTCGTACGAACGCCGACGTTCCACGAGGAGCATGGCGATTCCGCGGGCGCGTTCGCGCAATTGCTCCACGTGAACGAGCTCATCACTGAGTCCGCTGTCCCCCCGAGCCGTGAGTTCGGCTTCGGCGGCCATGATCGATGTGTCGAGTTCGGAAAGAAGTCGGCGCAACTCACCTTCGCGGCGGTTGGCCTCGATGCGATCGGTCGACAGAACCTCGAGACGGCGGCGGAAACCGGCGATCTCGCGGCCGGCGAGGAAGATCCGCAGAGCATTCAGTTCGGCGACGAGGTCGCCGTGACGGCGTGCGGCCTCGGCTTGCCGCTCCAGAGGTCGCAATTGGCGGCGGACTTCTCGGAGCAAGTCCTGGACTCGAAGAAGACTTGCTTCGGTGGCCTCGAGCCGCCGTTCGGACTTCTCCTTACGCTTGCGGAACTTCAGGACACCGGCGGCTTCTTCGATGATCGACCGCCGATCCTCGGG
Organism: Actinomycetota bacterium; assembly: GCA_041181165.1. GTDB lineage: Bacteria > Actinomycetota > Acidimicrobiia > Acidimicrobiales > Ilumatobacteraceae > Casp-actino8. The sequence continues at coordinate 1,807 of JBEGQB010000242.1, read as the reverse complement.
TCGGGCATTCAAGACTGCGTCGATCTGCCCCTGGCTCACGATGACGTGCTGCTGACGTCCGACACCGGCATCCGAGAGGAGTTCTTGGACGTCGAGCAAACGGCACTGAACGCCGTTGATCGCGTATTCGCTCTCGCCGGTTCGAAAAAGGGTGCGGCTGATGCTGACCTCACTGAACTCGAGGGGCAGAAGGCCGGCCGAGTTGTCGAGGGTCAGGGTGACTTCGGCGCGACCGAGAGCGGGGCGTTTGGCGGTGCCGGCGAAGATGACGTCATCCATCTTCTGGCTGCGGACCGCACTCGGAGCCTGTGCGCCGAGAACCCAAGCAATGGCGTCCACGACATTCGATTTGCCCGAGCCATTCGGGCCGACGACCACGGTGACCCCGGGCTCGAGGTCCATGACGGTCGTGTCGGCGAAGGACTTGAAGCCTTTGAGGGTCAGCGTCTTCAGGAACACGGTGAGCCGACCCTAGTTGATGACCTGCGGTGACGATCGGCTCACGTCAGCGCTGGCAGACCCGACACCAGCTGGTCGTACGGCCCCCGACGACCCTGCTCACCACGCGTCCCCGACCACACGACAGGCACATTTGACCGCTCCGTCCATAGACGCGGTGGCTCTGTTGGAACGAACCTTCGTCCCCCATCAGATCGACGTATTGAGAATCGGCAAGGGTCGAACCACCGGCCTCGATCGCCTCGGTCAGGACCGAATGGATCGCGTCGTGCAGCCGCGAGGATTGCGCGTATGAAATGCGATCAGCCGGCCGTAGCGGACTGATACCGCTTCGATGCAGGATCTCATCGCCATAGATGTTCCCGATTCCGGCCACCACATGTTGGTCGAGCAGCACCGCTTTGACCGCCCGCCGCGTCGATTTCAACAAGCGCCGCAGAGCAGCGAGGGAGAGTTCTTCGGCAATCGGGTCCGGACCGAGTGCCATCAGGTCGGGAACGGTCGTCGGCTCCGCCGTCGGGTCGAAGACGACCACCTCACCGAAGGTGCGCGGGTCGACGAATCGAAGTTCGTTCCCGTCGGCCAAACGTAGTGCGACATGCGTGTGTCGTGGTCGTTCGGTCGCGACGCGGTCGATCAACAACTGACCGCTCATTCGCAGGTGCACCATCAGGACATCGCCGGTGTCGAGCGGACACAACAAGTACTTGCCCTTGCGATCGGCGGACACCGCGGTGGCACCGGTGAGGCGGAACATCACTTCTTCGGCACTCGTACGACGAACCGATCGTGGACGTCCGACCCACACCGCTTCGATTCGGCGACCCACGAAGGTTCGGGCCAATCCCCGCCGAACGGTTTCGACTTCAGGGAGTTCAGGCACGACTGATGTCGACGCCGCGCTCGGCCAAGACCCGCAGCGCAACCGAAGACGCCTCCTGCAAGGCCACCTTCTTCGAACGACCTCGCCCGGTTCCGAGCTCCTCACCGTTCACGATCACCGCCGCCGTGAAGGTCGGCTCGTGCGCCGCGCCCGTCCCGTGCGTCTCCACCTGCGGGGGCCGACCGAACTCGCGTGCACAGACCCTGATGAGCAAACTGCGGGCGTCGAGTTCGCCGAGCCGCCGGGCCGCCGATCGCATCGGTTTGGCCACCAGCCGTCGGACGAATGATCGGGCGCGGGGCACGCCGGCATCGAGGTAGACCGCTCCGATCACGGCTTCGAGCGCGTCGGCCAGAATCGACGTCTTTCCCGAGCCTCCCGCCCCGCGCTCTCCGGCGCCGAGAAGGATCCAGCGCCCGATACCGATCTCTTCGGCCATCGAAGCCAGCGCGTCGGCGCTCACCG
>JBEGQB010000241.1:0-3128 GCA_041181165.1 Actinomycetota bacterium | reverse complement strand
ACGAATGAAGGTTTCGATTCCACGACTGTCACGGCCGTGGCCGTCGGCTCGACGACGACCTTGGCCTCGGATTCGCCGGTCGTTGCATCAGGTGAATCGAAAAGACGCGGTCGCGGCATGGCCTTGGAGCGCTCGCGACGCGGTTTGGCAACCGCTGGTTTGTCGGGGACCGCGATCAATTTCGGCTTGAAGAGCCGCGGTACGGACTCGCGACGATCGTCGATGCTCCAACCGGCCGGTGGACTCAGTGATTCCCCATGACGTGCGCACAACGCTCCCCGAGCATCCTTGGGGATCTCCCGCGGTTGATCGGGATTCCATGATTCGATCCAGAGAGTCATGGCACCGGTCGCCCCCTGGCTCATGCCGTACATGAGAACGGTCGGCTGTCCACACCCGGGGCGCTCACAGGTCCGTCGCACGGGCGACAACTTACCGGTCGAGCCACGAGTCGTTCAGCGATTCGAGGTGGCGAACGAAACGGCCCGGTCGCAAGACCGGGCCGTGACTGGTGGGCGATACCGGGCTCGAACCGATGACCTCTACGGTGTGAACGTAGCGCTCTAGCCGACTGAGCTAATCGCCCCAGCGATCCGACACGCTACCAACGACCCGTCACTCGCCCACCACGCACACCTGCCCCATTCCCTGGCGATCTCGATAGCCCACAAGACCGAGTCGGCACAGTCCGTCGAAGGGAATCAATTCCTCGACCACCGCATCGTGCGGCCCACCGCAGTCGGCCTCCACGGCCTCGCGCCTCACTTGATCGATCCGGACGCACGACCCCACTTGTACGAGGTTGTCGATCGGCGCTGGCTCGGAAGGTGACGTGAGAGCGCCGAGTAGAAGGATCACCGCCGTCGCGACACCGACGAGAACGAGCACCATGCGCCAGGGGAACCGAGGTGGGTTCTCGTAACGCGCGAGTGGATTGAGTCGCGGCGCCGGCATCGACGGCGCATCCTCGGCACGAAGTTCGGGGCCGTCGCGCAACGCCGCGTCGTACATCGCGCGACGTCCGGAATCCGAGAGCACGGACCACGCTTCGTTGATCGCCGCCATCTCCGAAGATGGTTGGCCACCCCGCGCGTCGGGGTGATGGCGCCGCGCCAACGATCGATAGGCCCGTCTGATCTCTGCGGCCGTTGCGTCGGGTCGGACCCCGAGTCGTTCGTAGTACGCACCCGCCACGTGGGGCCGATCAGTATCCGAGTTCGGGATCGACCGGTCCGATGAGATCCTCACCGTTGGCCCAGCGCCGCACGTTGGCGGCGATGCGCTCACTGAGCAACGGCACGGCCATCTCGGGGGTGTTCCCCACGTGGGGCGTGATGATGCAATTTTCCAACGACCACAGTGGATGGTCGGGCGGCAGCGGTTCCGGATGCGTGACGTCAAGAGCCGCACCACCGATGATTCCGTTCTCGAGGGCCCAGACGAGGTCGTCGGTCACGATGTGCCGACCGCGCGCGACGTTCACGATCCAAGCATGGGGCTCCATCGACTCGAGTTCGCTTCGACCAATGATTCCTTCGGTCTCCGGCGTCAGCGAGAGAGCCAGAACGACCAGATCGGCCCCCGGCAAGGAATCGGCGTACTCATCGCTCTGCAACACGATGTCCACGCCATCCATTTCGCTCACCCGATTGCGCACCACCGTCACGTGGCAGTCGAACGGAGCGAGCAACTTGACGAGTTCTTCGGTGATCCCTCCCCCGCCCAGAATCGTGACGCGCGCCCCGACGAGGTTTCGCCCACGGGCCGGAGTCCATTTGCCGGCCCGCGAGTAATGAGTGAGTCCGCGTAGTCCGGCCAGGCCGAGCGCAAGAGCCATCTCGGCAACCGGTTCGGCGTACACGCCCTTGCCACATGTCCATGTGCGCTCCCCATCGATGAGGTGCGCGAATTCCTCCACCCCGGCAAAGGGCAATTGCACCCACGACAAGTGAGGTGCGTTTTGCAGCACTTCTTCCAGACCGCGCGGATCGCGCGCCGCTCCCCAAACGAGAGCCTCGGCTTCGCTCGGATCGACGAGGTGTCCACCACCCTCCACGACGGCTTCACCCATCCACGTCGGAGCCGTGGTCGGAAGCACGGCGATTCGTGGCGGATTGGTACTTGGAGGTTTGGATCCGTTCATGACGTCGTGAACCCTAGCCCGATGCCTTCGCGGTCCGCTCTCCTAGGATCGGCTCATGCCCATCGATGCACCCGTGACTCCGCACGTGGTGGGTTACCCGCAACCGCCGCACGGCGCTCCCAACATCGTGATCATCGTGCTCGACGACGTCGGCTTCGGTCAGCTCGGCTGCTTCGGATCGCCGATCGCCACCCCCCACATCGATCGTCTGGCCGCCGGCGGCCTTCGCTACAACCGTTTCCACGTGACGTCGATTTGTTCATCGACTCGCGCCGCCCTGATGACCGGGCGCAATCACCACGCAGTCGGCGTAGGGGCGACCCAGGAGACGTCGTTCGCGCTACCCGGCTACAGCGGGCGCCTTCCGAAGTCCGCTGCTGCGCTGCCTCGAGTCCTGCGCGACCTCGGGTACAACACCTACTGCGTCGGCAAGTGGCACCTCACACCTCAGGCCGAATACTCGGCGGCCGGCCCCTTCGAACGCTGGCCACTCGGACTCGGATTCGAGCGCTACTACGGCTTCCTCGGAGCCGAGACCAACCAGTGGTCTCCCGAGTTGGTTCGTGACAACACGCCGATCGAAGCACCACCTCGAACATCGCAGAGTGCCACCTACCACCTCACCGACGATCTCGTCGATCAGGCGATCACCATGCTGCAAGCTCAGCACGAAGCAGCTGGCGAGAAGCCTTTCCTGTTGTGGTTCGCCACCGGTGCCGCCCACGCGCCGCACCACGTGGAGCAGTCGTGGGTCGAGCCCTACCGAGGTGCATTCGACGACGGCTGGCAGGCGTTGCGCGAATCCACCTTCCGACGACAACTCCAACTCGGAGTCATTCCCCCGGACACCGTTCTCACACCACGACCGTCTTGGGTGCCGGAATGGGACTCGCTGTCGGCGAGCGAGCGTCGCCTGTTCGCTCGGTACATGGAGGTTTTCGCCGGCTTCGTCACGCACACCGACGCCCAGATCGGCCGACTCCTC
>JBEGQB010000240.1:0-3129 GCA_041181165.1 Actinomycetota bacterium | reverse complement strand
TCGGCGTTCCCCCAACGTTGCAGAGGGATCGCCCGACGCAACGACTCGTGAACTTCCGGAATCGCGCTCAGACCTTTGGTCATGCCGGTCTCGGTCGGACCCGGACAGACGACATTCACGTTGATGCCATCGGCTCCGAGGTCGAGTGCCGCACCGCGGGCCAGGTTGATCGCCGCGGCCTTGGCCGAGTTGTAGGGCCACATGTTCGGATCGGCGGCGATACCCGAAGTCGACGCCGTGATCACGATCCGTCCACCTCCCCGTCGACGAAGTGCCGGCACACAAGCCCGAAGACCAAGGAGAACTCCTCGTACGTTCACTTCCCATGTTCGATCGAACACTTCGATCGGCAGCTCGAGAAGATCGCCGCTTGCTGGAACCCCGGCATTGAGCACCACTGCGTCCAGACCACCCCAGACGGTTTCGGCCACGCGAACGGCCTCGAGATTGCTCGCTTCGTCGGTGACGTCACCGGACACGATTTCGACGACCCCCGGGGAGGCAAGCGATTCGAGGGCGTCACTCGGACGATCGAGAGCCACCACCCGCTCTCCGCGCTGGACGAGGCGGTCGACCACGGCACGACCGATGCCGGATGCCGCTCCAGTGACGATGGAGACCCGAGGTGAACTCACGGAACGAACCTACGCCTTTGCCGACTCGCGCTGCGGATCGGGATGTCGTACCGTCCAACGAATCGGCAGAGTGGTCAGTCCCCGAAGGATGAACGGCTGATTCACACGAACCGGTCCGGTGATCTCGATCGATTCGAACGTGTCGATCATCAGACGTAACGACAGTTGCGCTTCGCGTCGAGCGAGCGCGTTGCCGATGCAGTGATGGACGCCCCACCCGAAGGCCAGATGAGGTCGTGCACCGGGTTCGAAACGATCCAGTCGTATCTCGTCGGGCTCGTCCCACACGTCGTCGTCTCGATTGGCGGCTGCGAACAGAAGTTGAACCTTCGTTCGCTCGTCGAGTTCGTGACCGCCGAGCGGGCAGGCCTCGCGATTGGTACGAAAGAGACCCTGGACCGGTGAATCGAACCGCAGGAACTCCTCGACCGCCATCGGCACGAGTTCCGGCTGTCGACGCAGAGCAGCCATCAATTCGGGCCGGGTGATCAATCGATAGAGCATGAGTCCGATCAGACTCGCCGTCGTCTCATGCCCGGCGACGAGTACCTGCTGAGCGAGCTGGCGCACCTCGCCGTAGGCGAGTTCACCGTTCAGATGGGCTTTGGTCAGTACCGACACCAGGTCGTCAGGCGGCTCGTGCCCGGCGTCGAGCAGTTCCTTGCGTTCGGAGACGAGCCCGTCGACGATCGAATAGATGCCCTGATTGGCGTCTTCCACGAGACGGAGATCGCCGCCGCCGAGCCCGTTCACGATGTCGTCCGACCACTCGCCGAAGCGATCACGATCGTCGGGATGGACGCCGAGCATCTCGGCGATCACCTCGGCCGGGAACGGGAACGCGAAGAGCCGGACGAAATCACCCTCTCCATCGCAGGAGAAGTGCTCTCTCCACATTCGTCGACCGATGTCCTCGACCTTCGGGGCGAGAGAGGCGATTGCCGCCGGCCGGAATCCGTCCTGCAATACTTTGCGTTGACGCCGGTGATCGGGATCATCGGCCGCGCCGAGGACTCCCCCGTTCTGAACGAAGATCCCGGGGCCGTCTCCGTTCAACCATTGCTCGGGTTGCAGGAGCATCTGGAGGACGTCGGCGTGCCGACTCACGACGAAGAACGCCGGGTCGACCGACTCCTCTCGATGAACCGGACACTCCGTCAAGAGATGACGATGGCCGACCGATGGTTCCAGATCGTTGGCGTGGGCCAGATGCGAATACTGCTCCACGGTTTCGACGAATCGATCAGTACGGAAGGGTTCCGCCGTCGACCGGGAACAGGCATCCCGTCATGTTGCGTGCCGCGTCGGACGCCAGTAGCACCGCGACCGCGGCGACCTCCTCGACGCGGTTCGGACGCTTGATGGAGGATTCGCTGCAGAACATCTCGATGAGCGCGTCGTACGAGCCGACACCCATGGCCTCGGCCGAAGCCGGTCCGGTCTCGCGGACGATGTCGGTTTCGATGATCCCGGGAAGGATCGCATTGACGGTGATACCGAGAGTTCCGACCTCGTGGGCGGCCGACTTCACGAGACCGTTCACGGCGTGCTTGGTGGCGACGTAACCAGGTAGCCCCGGCTTGCCGAGTTTGCCTTCGACCGACGAGGTGACGATGATCCGACCCGACTGCCGGGGAATCATGTGTTGGAGCGCGCGCCGCATTCCCCAGAACACGTGGTTGAGATTCCAATCGATCTCGAGATTCCATTCCTCGTCGCTCATCATCGAGACCGGTGCCGTCGCCTGCACACCGCCGGAGTTCAGGCAACAGATGTCGAGGCGACCGAACTTCTCGATCGTGAAGTCGACGAGTCCTTCCACCACCGACTGTTTGGCGGCGTCCCCGGCGTAGAACGCGGCCCGATCGCCAGCGTTCATCTCGGCGAGGCAGCGCTCACCTTTGGCTTGATCCCGTCCGTTGACGACGACGACTGCACCTTCGGCGATGAAGGCATCGGCCATCGCCCGGCCGATGCTGCGGGTTCCACCCGTGATACAGGCGACCTTTCCATCGAGCTTTCCCATCAGATTCTCCTGTCCGGTCCGTCGTGACTCAGTACGGCGAGGTTCCGCCGTCGATCGAGATCAGAGAGCCGGTGATACCGCCTCCGATCTCCGAAGCGAGGAGCACCGCGACATGGGCGACGTCCTCGACCTCGTTGATTCTCTTGATCGCCGAATCGGCGGCGAACGTGGCGAGCAACTGGTCGTAGGTGAGTCCCATCGCTGCCGCCGCTCCGGCGCCACCTTCCTTCACGATGTCGGTCTCGATCACACCGGGACACACTGCGTTGACGGTGATGCCGAGTGGGCCGACTTCCTTGGCCGCCGACTTGGTGAGTCCGTTGACGGCGTGCTTGGCCGCCACATAGGTGGACATGCCCGGCTTGCCGGCTTTGCCCTCGACCGACGACACGTTGATCACACGGCCGTAGCCCTGCGGGATCATGTACTTGAAGGCCCGACGCATGACCCAGAGCGTGTGCCACAAGT
>JBEGQB010000239.1:0-3132 GCA_041181165.1 Actinomycetota bacterium | reverse complement strand
TGAGACCCGCGGCGACCAACGCCTCACGCCGGAATCGTTCGGCCACCGTTCCTTCGGTCGCCAAGTGGGGCTTCAACAATTTCACCGCCACGGTGCGATTCAGTGAGAGATCGGTGGCCCGCCAGATGTCGGCCATACCGCCGTGGGCGCGATGTTCATCGAGGCGGTAGCGCCCCGCGATGACCATGGTCGCTCGTGGCGTTGAGGGGTTCGACGAATCAGACATGGTCGAACAACGACGCTAGTTGTCGCTGTGCGGGTGCCGAGGGAATGTCGTTCGTCGAAGTTCGACGAATCAGTTCTCGAAGAACGCCACACCGATCGTTCCACGTCCGGCGTGAGCACCAACGACCGCACCGATTTCGCCGACCAGAATTTCACCGTCGTACACCTCGCGAAGTTGAGCGAGGAACGAATCCACGTCGCCGCAATCGGCATGCAACACGCTCAATTGGCTGATGCCCCGACCCGCCACCGCTTCACGAACTTTGTCCACGACGAACGCGATCGCTTTCGCGCGGGTTCGCTGCTTGCCACCTTCCTGAACGATGCCGTCGCGCACCTCGATGATGGGTTTGATGGAGAGGACCGACGCCAACATGGCCTTTGCGCCACCGATCCGACCACCCTTTTTCAGGTTTTCGAGGGTGTCGAGGGCCCCCCACACCTTGCACCGCGCCGAAAGATCGCGGGCCATGGACTCGACGTCGTCCAGAGATGCGCCACCGCGTGCCGCCCGCGCGCATGCCACGACGATGGCGCCGAGACCCATGCTGACGGTTCGGCTATCGACCACGCGCACGGGAATGTCGCCCTTGAACCGGTCGGCGGCCACCTCGGCGCTTTGCAGGGTGCCCGACAGCGCCCCGGACAGATTGATGATCACGACTCCGGTGGCACCCTCGGCGGCCAGGGCGCGAATGGACTGCTCGAATCGTCCAGGAGACGGTGCGGCGGTCGAGGGCAAGTCGGTTTCGGTGGCGCAGCGCGCCCAGAACTGTGCGGTGGACAATTGCTCACGGTCGACCAACTCGTCGTCACCGAATCGGATGAACAACGGAACGACCTCGATGCCCAGCTCGCGACCGACGGATTCCGGCAGGTCACAGGCACTGTCGGTGATGATGCGAACGGAAGAAGTCACGTCCGCAGGCTAGTTCGTCGTCACGTGGCGGAACGGTCGATGCTGGGATGACGGGTGGCGGTGTCATCGACGGCCGCGGATCGTCGTCGGCGCTCGCCCCTCAGGTGATGCACCCACCATGAGATCAACAACAGCAACGCCACCCCGGTCACCAACTGACCGAGACCGGCCAAGGCGTTCACGCGTGCGGTGAAGGTGACCGCCGGTCCGAGGGGCTCGGATCCGTCCGGAGTGAACAGTTGCATCACCACCGGGAACCGCCCGTTCGAGCGCGCTTCCACGGACACCTCGACGGCGGTGGTGGTTCCGGCGGGCAGGATCACCGGTTCGTTCCGGGCCGGGAATCGCAGTTTCGAACTGGTGAGGCGAATCTGCACGGTGAGGTCGGCATCGCTGTCGTTGCGCAAGGTGACCCTGATGGAACTATCACGACCTCCCAGGGTGAAGGTGGTGGACGAGGGCAACGAAATCGAGTGGGCAATCTCGTTCATGGAAGTTCGCATCGCATCGACGTAGTCGGAACGTCGATCGTCGGTCATGGAACTCTCGGGGATCACTTCCAGCAGGCCACGCCACATGTCGATGCGCACGTCACCATCGGGAAGAACGCCGGCGAATGATTCGATCCGAGCCCGCAGGTCGCTCTCCAGATCGGCCCAGCCGATCGACGGATCGAGTTCGGAGTTGGCGAGGTCGACCACGACCGGTCCGTCATCGGTGGCGTTCAGGTCGGTCGAGACCATGGCGTCGTCGAGAGTCACGAGCACGATGTCGGGTTCGGTCGACATCGCCGTCATCGCCGACGCGAGAAATTCGGGACTCGGCGACGACCCGTCGAGCGTGGTGAGTACCACCGTTCGGCCACGTGTCGACTCACCACGGGCCTCGATCTCGGTTCGCAACACCTTCAATTCGGCGAGCAAGTGTTGAGCCGCCAGGTAGGAATCGGCTCCCGGGACCGACCCATTGGTGATCGTGGTGGCCATTGCCGCATCAGCGAGAGCGGCATCGATCGAACCAGAGCCGAACGCGAGTCGGACCAATCGAGTGGGATCGGCGAGGAACGTCGCACCGCCGGCCGTGTCGGCTTGTGACGCGGGGGTCAGGACGACTCCGCGGAATCCGAGGTCGCGAACGAGCGTCGCGGCTTCGACCGACAGACCGAACCGTGCGAGGAACGTTTCGCGGCGGACGTCCTGGTTCGGTATCGCCGATCGGAGGGCGTCCTCTCCGCGACGCAACTGGGCGAGGTACACATCGGAGATGTCGGCGGCCACCAATTGACCCGGATCGACACTCACGAACGGTTGGGACAGGAACTGAATCGACTGCAACGCCCCGAGACGTTCCAGCAACGGGGCACCGTCGGCGTCGCTCTGCGCGAGCGCATCGATCCATTGGGGAGAGGCGGACACGGTGAGAGGAACCATGTCGAGGTCCTCGATGGTGGTCACCATGTTCGCCGTCGTCGCCAGTGCGGTCGCGTCGAGCGTCGACGAGAAGTCCGGTTGCCGTGCGATCGGACCGTCGAGTCCGGTGACCATGGCGACCTGAAGAGGATCGCCCTGTGCGGGCGTCGACTGCTGTTCCGGCAAGCGGTCGACGAACGTGACGATCTGATCGACGACGGTCTTGTCGACCACGATGCCGATGGTGACCGGATACAGGCCCACGGCCGACATCTGCAAGTTGGCTCGCGAACGCACTCCGATTTCGATGGGAACGCTCAGTTCGAGATATCCCGCATCATCGCGGGGAATGTCGGAGCTCGCGAGCACGACGGTGTCGACGACGCTCGGCAACTTCCCGGCGACGGCGTCGCGAACCGCGGCGCGCGTCTTGACCGGTCGATACGAGGTGATGGCGACGGATGCGCTGTTGTCGGTTGGCAGATCGCGTACCGAGATGGTGGCATGAAGCATCGAACCTTCGATCCCCGCGACGTACTCGTCCTGACTGACGAGAACACCGATGGATGGTTCGGTGGC
>JBEGQB010000238.1:0-3187 GCA_041181165.1 Actinomycetota bacterium | reverse complement strand
AGCGTGCCGCGTCCGAAGCACGGTTCGACACGACCGTTCGAGATCGCATCGACCGTTGCGTAGTCCTCGGCGACGCGCACCGGGTCGAGGTTGGCGGCCAACGTGACTCCGGTCGAGAGCCGCAAGGTGGTGGTGCGTTCGGCGACGGCGGCGAGCACCACCTGTGGTGCCGACATGATGTAACGGCTGAAGTGATGTTCGCCGAAGTGAACGGAGTCGAGCCCGGCCTGTTCGGCCCACACGGCCTGTTCGATCAGATTGCGGTGTCGCTCGGCCGGTGTTCGTAGTGCGCCGCTGACCGGATCGCGGATGAGGTCACCGAGGGACAAAAGGCCGAGGCGCATGACTCGACCTTAGGTCGCGGTCAGGTGGTGAACGGCGGTCCGTCGAAGCGATCGACGGTGGCGAAGGTTTCCACGGATTGACGACGGAGTTTGGTGAGCTGTTTGACCGGACGACCGAGAAACACCGTGGCGACGAGCGCATGGTCAGCAGGAAGTCCGAGCAGAGGTCCGGTGGCCGGCTCGACACGAGAGGCGAAGGTGGTGATCACTCCACCCAAACCGCGCTCGCGTGCGGCCAGAAGAATGTTCCAGCAGAACGGATACACCGATGCCCCACCGGTCATGGTGGGACGGTCGAGGTCCTTGTCCATCATGGCGATCCGGGAGAGATCGGCGGCCACGGCGAGGACGACGGGTATCTCGGCGATGTTGTCGATGAGATCGTTGGGCACGTTCCCCGGTGCGGTCGACGACAACGTGGTGGCCGCCGGTTCGACGACCGTGAACGGCGTTCGACCAGCGGCTGCGATCGCCGCGTATTCGTTCCAGACCGGACGCATGGCGTCACCGAGTGCGCGTCGACGGGCCGGATCCTTCAGAACCGCGACCCGCCACGGTTGGCGGTTGCCTCCGCTTGGAGCGAAGCGCGCGTCGTCGAGGATTGCGTGGAGTGTGTCGTCGGCAACCGGTTCGTCGATGAACCCGCGTACGGCGCCCGTCTCTCGGATGCCGACACGTAGCTCCATCAGCGTCCGCCGGCGACCTTGGCGCGAACGATGTTGAGAGCCGAACCGGCCTTGAACCACTCGACTTGTTCGTCACTGAACGTATGAACCGCCTCGAAGTCGATCGTCGCACCGTCGGGCTTGACGATCTGGCAGGTGATGTTGCGTCCGGGGACCGGCGGGAGCCCGAGCACGTTGATGCGATCGTCCTCGCCGATCTTCTCGTAGGTGTCGGGGTCGGCGAACGTGAGCGGCACGAGACCTTGTTTCTTCAGGTTGGTCTCGTGAATTCGGGCGAATGAACGGGCGAAGATCACGACACCACCCCGGAAACGGGGCTCCATGGCGGCGTGCTCGCGTGACGAGCCTTCGCCGTAATTGCGGTCACCGATCGCGCACCAGGAGATCCCCGCTTCGCTGTAGCGCTTGGCGATGTCGGGGTAGGAGCGGACTCCGCCGTCGGTGATGTCCTTGCCTTCGCCGACGGCACCCGAGAAGGCATTCACGGCACCGATGAAGAGGTTGCCCGAAATGTTCTCGAGGTGGCCGCGATAGGTGAGCCACTTGCCAGCGGCCGAGATGTGGTCGGTGGTGCACTTGCCCTGAGCCTTCATCAGGACCGGCAGGCCGAGGTAATCCTTGCCGTTCCAGGCCGGGAAGGGTTCGAGGAGTTGTAGGCGATCACTGCTCGGACTGACCGCAACGCTGACTCCACTTCCATCGGCGGGAGGTGGCGTGAAGGTGTTGCTTCCCGGGTCGTAACCACGGGAGGGAAGAACTTCACCGATCGGCGGATCGAGGCGGACGTTGGTGCCGTCGGGGGCCGTGATGGTGTCGGTGGTCGGATCGAAGTCGAGTCGACCCGAGAGCGCAATCGCCATCACGGTGTCGGGCGAGGTCACGAAACTGAGCGTGTTCGCCGAGCCGTCGGCCCGCTTCGGGAAGTTTCGGTTGAACGAGTTGACGATCGTGTTCGGCTGGGCAGTGGCGCTCGCCGGCCGTTCCCATTGTCCGATGCACGGTCCGCAAGCGTTGGCGAGCACGGTGGCACCCACCGCTTCGAGATCGGCCATGAGCCCGTCACGTTCGATGGTCGCGCGGATCTGTTCGGATCCTGGGCTGATCAGAAGTTCGCATTTGGCGCGCAGGCCCTTCGCCGCTGCTTGGCGGGCGATCGACGCGGCGCGTGTGATGTCCTCGTAGGAGGAGTTGGTGCACGATCCGATGAGTGCCGCCGACACCTCGAGCGGCCAGCCGTTCTCGCGCGCCGCGTCTCCGACGGCGCGACCGATCTTGTGAGCGCGATCGGGCGAGTGGGGTCCGTTGATGAGTGGCTTGAGTTGATCGAGGTCGATCTCGATCAACTGGTCGTAGTGGGCTCCGTCATCAGGGCGTAGATCGTCGGCGACTTCGTCGGCCGCATCGGCGATGGCTTCGCGACCGGTGGCCTTCAGGTACATCGACATGTTGTGGTCGTATCCGAATACCGAGCAGGTCGCGCCGATCTCGGCGCCCATGTTGCACACGGTCGCTTTGCCGGTGGCCGAGATGCTGTCGGCCCCGGGGCCGAAGTATTCGACGATGGCGCCGGTGCCACCTTCGACGGTCAGGACTCGGGCGACCTCGAGGATGATGTCCTTGGGGGCCGACCAGCCGCTCAGCGTTCCGGTGAGCTTCACTCCGATGACCTTGGGCCACTTCACATTGAACGGGAAGCCGGTCATGACATCCACGGCGTCGGCGCCACCAACTCCGATGGCGACCATGCCAAGACCACCAGCATTGGGCGTATGGCTGTCGGTGCCGATCATCATGCCGCCGGGGAACGCGTAGTTCTCGAGCACGACCTGATGGATGATGCCGCTTCCGGGTCCCCAGAATCCGATGCCGTATTTGGCCGACACCGACTTCAAGAAGTCGTACACCTCGCGGTTGTCGTCGATGGCGACTCCGAGGTCGATCTTGGCTCCCACTTTGGCGAGGATCAGGTGGTCGCAGTGAACGGTCGAAGGAACTGCGGTCCGCGAGAGACCGGCGGTCATGAACTGGAGAAGGGCCATCTGAGCGGTGGCGTCCTGCATGGCGACGCGGTCGGGATTGAAGTCGGCGTAGCTCGTGCCGCGCTCCATCTCTTGGCTGACCGGATCCACCAAGTGGTTGATGAGGATCTTCTCGGCC
>JBEGQB010000237.1:0-3189 GCA_041181165.1 Actinomycetota bacterium | reverse complement strand
CACGAAGCCATCACGGCGCGCTTCGATCGCTACAAGTTGACCAACGGCTACAACGGTCACATCAACATGCGGCAATTCCGTCTGCCGGCGCCGACGTTTCCGAAGAAATTCGTCTATCCCGACGTGACCTATCGCGAGTCCACGACGCTCGACGTCGGAGGTCGGGTCTTCGAGTTGCACCACGCGCGGGGCGAAACCGATGACCACACCTGGGCATGGGTGCCCGACGCCAAAGCGGTCGTGGTTGGTGACTTCTTCATCTGGCAGTTTCCGAACGCGGGCAATCCGCAAAAGGTGCAGCGTTACGCCTGGGACTGGGCGGTGGCACTCCGCGAGATGGCCGCACTCGGACCCGAGCTGATGTTGCCCGCGCACGGGCCGGCCATCGGTGGTCGCGACCGGGTGGCAATGGTTCTGAACGACACCGCGTCGGCTCTGGAGTTCCTGCACGACTCCACCCTCGCGCTGATGAACGCCGGGGCCCGGCTGGACGACATCATCCACACCGTGAAGTTGCCCGACGAACTGGCGACGAGACCGTTCTTGAAGGCCACATACGACGAACCCGAATTCGTGGTGCGCAACATCTGGCGCTTGTACGGCGGTTGGTACGACGGTAATCCCGCACACCTGAAGCCGGCGCGAGAGATGGAATTGGCGCGCGAGATGGCGGCGTTGGCCGGCGGGGCCGACGTGTTGGCTCGTCGGGGCGAAGCCTTGGCCGCCGACGGCGAACTCCGTCTGGCCTGTCATCTGGTGGAAATGGCGGCGTTGGCCGAACCGGAATCGAAGATCGTTCACGGCATCCGTGCCGCGGTGTACGAACAACGACGTCGCAGTGAGACGAGCATGATGGCCACCGGCATTTACCGAGCGGCCATGCACGACTCCCGACAGAAAATCGACGAGAACTGAATCGACACGTACCAGGGTACGGGTCAGGGTGAAGTAGTTGTGACTGGCGCAACTTTTATTGGCGACGTCGTGTCAATTGATTTCGGTGACGTGAGCGCCGCGGCGGGAGTCATCACCGACTAAGACGCCTCAGGGTGTCGATCACCCGCCACATTCTTTCAGCTCCGAACTTTCCCTCGTCAACAGGCGTATCCTGTCGGGCATGGGGACCGTGAGCCCGGACGACCGTCGGCGAATGAAACGTCAGGCTGACGCCTTGCAGTTGCTTGAGACGCAGGAGCCCGGTGATGACGCGCATCGGACCCAGGCAATCGTTGAGGCGAACGCTGATCGCCGTCGGCACGGGCTCGAAGAGTTGAAAACCGAGAGTGAGTTCCATCGAAAGGCCGTGGCGCGTGGCTTGGTCCGCCGCTGATCTGAGAAACCTTCTCACCGACCACGGCATCACGACGGTGCTGATCGGTGCCCACGCCGCCAATCGTTACCGCCTCGAAGTTCGTCATACCGTCGACGTTGATTTCTTGGCGTCGAGTCTCACGGGTGTCGCCGACGTACTCCGGTCGGTCGGATGCACGGTCCGTGAGGTATCCGAGGATGGTGAGACGTACCTGCTGTCGGCTCGCATCGAATCCACCGTCATCGACCTTCTCCTCGTCGAGACCGAGTACCAACGAGGTGCCATGCGTCGAGCCGTCGACGGGGTGCTGACCATCGAAGATGTCATCATCCACAAACTCATCGCCGGTCGACCCCGAGACACCGACGACATCCGGTCGATCCTGTCCACGGGTCGGGAGTTCGACGAATCCTTCGTTCTCGAGAACGCCCAACAGTGGGGAGTTGTCGATAGGTGGAACGAAGCACGTACCAGTGGGCGAGGGGGGACTTGAACCCCCACGTTCTTACGAACACTGGCACCTGAAGCCAGCGCGTCTGCCATTCCGCCACTCGCCCGAGCAACAGGGTGCTCAGGGTACCGAGGTCCCCGCATCCACCCCAACCTGCGACGAAACTGCTCGTCGGTTGGGTTGTCGCCGATACCCTGCACATCTGCTCGACACTCACGAGTCGAGCTCGGGTGAATCAGGCGAGGATGGAATAGGGCATATGGTCGAAGGTGTGTTCAGCCGTGCGTTCCGAGGCAGCGTTCGCCCCATCGAAATCGGCCGTCGTCTCATCAAAGAGATCGATGCCAATCGCAGCGTCGACTCGAAGAATCGTCGCGTCGTCCCCAACCACTTCCTCGTACATCTCTCGCCCGCCGACCTCGAATCGCTCGAGGCCGTGCGCAACGATCTGCTCTCCGAGTTGGCCGAAGCGGTGAAGGAGTACGCCAGCGACGAGGGTTATCACCTGAAGGGGTCGGTCTCGGTCGCCATCGATGCGGACTCCAACGTAAAGACCGGTCGCATCAAGGTGTCCTCCGAGATTCGAGCCACCGGAACGACCGCCGCCATCGCCTCGCTGGTGTTGCCCGACGACCGTCGATTGGTGCTGGGCCAAAGCGAGCTCGTCGTTGGTCGTCTGGCCGAGAACGACATCGTCTTCGACGACTCCAATGTCAGCCGTCGTCACGCGCGCATTGCCCCGTCGACGAACGGTTGGGTGGTCACCGATCTCGGTTCCACCAATGGAACCAAGGTCAACGGCGTCGTCATTGGTGGGGAACGTGCGCTGCGCGACGGAGACATCATCACGGTCGGCGGACATTCCATTCGCTACGAGGCCCGTTAGGTCGTAGCTCGATGATCACCGACCAGCTACTCGGCGTGCTCAAGGTGGTGTTGCTTCTCGCGCTCTATCTGTTCTTCGCTCGAGTCCTGTGGGCCGTGTGGCACGAGATTCGTACCCCGGCCGTCAGTCGCGTGGTCATCAACAAGGTGGGCAACACGGTGGGCGAAGCCGCGGCACCAATCGATCGACCGCGCGTGTCGCGCGAACATCGCGTGTCCGCGTTGCAGATCATCTCGCCGGCCGAACTGAAGGGCACGGATGTCGCGCTCGGTGACGCCGACGTTTTGGTCGGACGTGGTCCCGACTGCACGTTGCGACTAGCCGCCGAAACCGGTGCCAGCGTTCGCCACGCCCGAATCAGCAACGTCGACGGATACGTGACGATCGAGGATCTCGGCTCCACCAACAGAACCATGGTGAACGGAAACGTCATCGATTCACCCACGCGTCTGCGCGTCGGAGACCGCGTGTACATCGGTCTCGTCACCCTCGAGGCTCGACGATGATTCGCGCGCAGTGGGGTGCGTGCACCGATGTCGG
>JBEGQB010000236.1:0-3196 GCA_041181165.1 Actinomycetota bacterium | reverse complement strand
TCGATGATCGTCGATCGGTCCCGTGACGTTCCCGACGACGTACTCGACGAGATCATCGAGTTGGCGACCTGGGCGCCCTGCCACAAGCGCACGTGGCCGTGGCGCTTCGCGGTAGTCCGCGGTGACGCCCGGGCGACACTCGGCCTCACCGTGGCCGAAGCGATGTCGCGCCACGGCGACGAGCCGGCCAAGATCGAAAAGGCCAAGACGAAGTACCTGCGCACACCGGTGGTGCTGGCGATCGGAAGTGTTCTCGGTGACAGCGAGCAACGCACCGAGGAAAACCGTGATGCGACCGCCGTCGCCGTGCAGAACCTGATGCTCGGCGCCACCGCTCGCGGCTTGGCGACCTATTGGGGAAGCTGCCCCAAGGGGGCCGACGCCGATGTCGCCACGCTGTGTGGCTTCGAATCGGGTTCCAAGATCGTCGGACTGGTGTACGTCGGGTGGGCTTCGAGTGACGTCGAGGCTCCGGAACGACCACCGGCAGTCGTCAATCGCTTGTCCTGATGTACCGAACCTGGACCGGTCGCCCCCGACTCAGGGCTGATACAGACCGAACACGCCACGGAGCGCGTCGCTGATCTCGCCGAGAGTCGCGTCGGCTCGCAACGCGTCCTTGATCGGGTACAGGAGGTTCTGCGTTCCGCGTGCCGCGTCGGCGAGTGCATCGAGTGAAGACCTGACACGGGCCTGATCGCGGGCTGCTTTGTATTCGCCCAAGCGCTTCTTCTGACCCCGCTCGAGTTCGGGATTGATCGGGAAGACCTCGGGTTCGGGATCGTCGTTCACCGAGAACTTGTTGAGTCCGACGATCACGCGCTCGTCGTCGTCGATCGACTTCGTGTACTCATAGGCCGCCTGCTCGATCTCGTCCATCTGGTAGCCCGACTCGATGGCCGCCACGGCCCCGCCCATCTCGTCGATCTTGGCGATGTACTCGAGGGCCAGCCGTTCGATCTCGTCGGTGAGGGTCTCCACGAAATAACTTCCGGCCAGCGGATCAGGGGTGTCGGCGATGCCGCTCTCGTAGCCGATGATCTGCTGGGTTCGTAGCGCGATACGCGCCGCGCGTTCGGTGGGCAGGCTGAGTGCTTCATCGAATCCGTTGGTGTGGAGGCTCTGGGTTCCGCCCATGACCGCCGCCATCGACTGCACGGCAACGCGCACGATGTTGTTCTCGGGCTGCTGCGCGGTGAGGGTGCTGCCACCCGTCTGGGTGTGGAAGCGAAGCAGTTTGCTCGACTCTTTCTTGGCTCCGAAGCGTTCCGTCATGATCCGGTACCAGATGCGTCGCGAGGCCCGGAACTTCGCGACTTCTTCGAAGAAGTTGTTGTGCGCGTTCCAGAAGAACGAGAGCCGAGGGGCGAAGTCGTCGACGTCGAGTCCGGCGGCGATGGCGGCCTCCACGTAGGCGATGCCGTTGGCGATCGTGAAAGCGATCTCCTGCACGGCGGTGGAGCCGGCTTCGCGGATGTGGTATCCAGAGATCGAGATCGTGTTCCACTTCGGGACGTTCTTCGCGCAGTAGTCGAAGATGTCGGTGATGATCCGCATGCTCGGTCGTGGTGGATACACGTAGGTGCCGCGGGCGATGTATTCCTTCAGGAGATCGTTCTGGATCGTGCCACTGATGGCGCTCGAAGCAACACCCTGCTCCTCGGCGACGAGTTCGTACATCAGGAGAAGGATCGCTGCGGTCGAGTTGATGGTCATCGACGTCGTGACTTTGTCGAGCGGCAGATCCTTCAGGAGTAGACGCATGTCGGCCATCGAATCGATGGCCACGCCAACCTTGCCGACTTCACCTTCCGCGCGCGGGTGATCGGAGTCGTAACCCATCTGCGTGGGGAGGTCGAAAGCGCACGACAGTCCGGTCTGGCCGGCGGCGAGCAGGAACTTGAAGCGCTCATTGGTCGACTCCGCGGTGCCGAAGCCCGCGTACTGCCGCATCGTCCACAACTTGCCCCGATACATCGTCGGGTACACACCACGCGTGTACGGAGGCTGACCAGGGGTTCCGAGCTTCTCCCCGGCGTTCCATCCGGCGAGGTCGGCCTCGGTGTAGAGGGCTTTGACGGGAATGCCCGAATCGGTGCGCTTGTCCTCACTCATCGAGCACGAGCGTAGAAGCCGTGGTCGGAGTTGCCCCCATTCGGCTGGTGGGACTTCGGGACCACTGCGTCGCAGCGAGGGACTTTCGTCCCTGACGGAGAATCGCTCCCGTCCCTAATTTCGGGAGCGTGAAAGCAACCCGTCGCGTCGCCATGGCCTGTCTGTTCGTCGTCGTTCCGCTCACCGCCTGCTCGGACGACTCCGCCGATGTCGCTCCGCCGACACCCACGGTCGAGCCATCGGGCACCGAAGCGCCCGCAACCACGATGGCACCGTACGAGTCACCACTCGGGGACGTGATCGGTCAGGCACTCGTCGCCGGACAGTTCACGGTGCTCGCCGGCCTGCTCGTGGATGCCGGGCTCGTGGACGCCCTGCGCGCCGAAGGTCCCTTCACGGTGTTCGCCCCCAACGACGCGGCCTTCTCCGAACTTCCCGCTTCCACCCTCGACGCGGTGTTCGCCGACCCGGCCTTGCTCACGGCGGTGCTCACCTATCACGTGGTGGCCGGAGAGGCCATCAGCGCGGATTCACTCGTGGATGGCCAGGAGCTCACCACGCTTCAGGGTCAGACTCTGAAGGTCACCAAGTCCGGCGACAAGGTGCAGATCAACGGGATCGACGTCATCGCCACCGATGTGCCGGCGACCAATGGCGTGATTCACGTGATCTCCGGGGTGCTCGTGCCCCAGAGTTGACGCTCTAACCTCTGGTTCGTGACCACGACCGAGAACAACCCGATCGCCAACGCCGCTCTGGGCAACACGAACCTTCTCGCGTTGCCGACGTTCGACTCTCTCGAGGAGGAGCGCCTCTATCGCAAGCAGCGCCTGGCCGGTGCCCTGCGCATCTTCGGTCGGCTCGGTTTCGGAGAGGGCGTGGCCGGCCACATCACCGTGCGCGACCCCGAGAAGCCCGATCA
This sequence comes from Actinomycetota bacterium, assembly GCA_041181165.1. Taxonomy (GTDB): domain Bacteria; phylum Actinomycetota; class Acidimicrobiia; order Acidimicrobiales; family Ilumatobacteraceae; genus Casp-actino8. Next base: position 159 of record JBEGQB010000236.1, on the reverse strand, counting down.
CTTCTGGGTCAATCCTTTCGGTCTGTCGTTCCGCCACATGCGGGTCAGCGATCTTCTCCTCGTGAATCATCATGGCGAAGTCGTCCATGGCGACATGCCGGTGAATCGGGCGGCATTCGTGATCCACTCGGCGGTTCATCAGGCGCGACCCGATGTGAT
>JBEGQB010000235.1:0-3218 GCA_041181165.1 Actinomycetota bacterium | reverse complement strand
ATGACGGTGCAGGTGGCCGAGTACCTCGGTGACGCGGCAGCGGTGGCCGAAGCTGCGGCCGCCGTGGCCAAGCAGGCCGGCGCCTGATCGTTCGCCGATCCGTCGCTGTGCCGGTGGGCTCACCACGGTGACCGCTGTCTAGCCATTGGTGTCCATCACATGTTCACGAGCGTCGTATAGTGCTCGTCATGGCAAGCAAAAAGTCGTATCTGGACAGCCTGCGTCGGGTTTCCCTCTTCTCGTCCTGCTCGAACAAGGACCTCGAGAAGATCGCCAAGGCTGGCGATGAAGTCACCATGACCGCCGGTTCACTCGTCGTCGATCAGGGTCAGACCGGCCGCGAGGCCTTCGTGATCCTCAAGGGATCGGCCACGGTCCGACGAAACGGCAAGAAGGTCGCCACCCTCGGACCCGGTTCGGTGGTCGGTGAACTTTCGCTCCTCGATCACGGTCCGCGTACCGCATCGGTGGTCACCGACACCGATTGTCTGATGTTGGTGATCAGTCAGCGCCAGTTCCTCGGAGTCCTCGACTCGATCCCGGCGTTGTCGCACAAGATGTTGGCCACCCTTGCTGGTCGCATCCGCGAGCTCGACCGCCAATACTTCGGCTGATCGTCGCCACTTACGCCCCTAGGTTCCCTGCTCAGGGGGCTGAGCACTAGCGTTCACCCTGCATGGGAACACACGCCGACACCCCCGCCGAGGCCCCCGCTGGCCCTCGACGTCTGAAGCCCTATCAGTTGTCGATCATCATCGGCACTTTCGTGGCCGTGTTCACGATGGTGTCGGGTGTGGTTCCGCTGATCACCGAGTGGCACAACGACTCGCCGATCCATCGTGAAGTGTTCGGGGGTATCCCCGGCCCGGTGAAGTTGGCCTTTTACACGCTGATCCCGGTCATGATCCTGTGGGGTTCGTTCCGCTTCGCCGATCGGGTCCGGAACTGGGAGCGCGGTGCGCCGGATCGCCGTCGCACCACCCCGCGCAACGTGAAGCGCCGTCTGGCCGACTACCGCGCCGGCGTGTACATGCGCACACTCCTTCGCGACTCGGCCGCTGGCCTCATGCACTCGATGATCTACTTCGGATTCCTGGTGCTCCTCGGAGTCACCACGGTTCTCGAGGTCGATCACCAGCTCCCTGAAAGTCTGAAGTTCCTGCACGGCGACGTCTACCGCGGGTACGTGCTGATCGGCGATCTCGCCGGTCTCGTGTTCACGGTCGGTGTGGTGTGGGCGATCGTGCGTCGGTACGTGCAGCGCCCCTATCGCATCCGGATCAAGACCAAGCCCGAGCACGCGGCGATCCTTGCCGTGCTGTTGGCGATCGGAGTGAGTGGTTTTGGCGCCGAGATGTTCCGTATCGCCGAGAACTCGGCATCGGGTCTCGACATGAACCACGAGAAGTGGTCGTTCATCGGTTACCCGCTGGCCCAGTTGGTCGATGGTTGGTCGGCGAGCAGTCTGCAGACCTGGCATCAGGGCTGGTGGATCGCCCATGTGCTGACGTTCGTGGCGTTCCTCGCCTTGCTACCGATCACCATGCTCCGGCACATCTTCACCTCGCCGCTCAACATGTATCTCAAGGACCGCGATCGTCCGAAGGGTGCGATGAAGGCGATGCCCAACCTGACCGAGACCTCACTCGAGTCGTTCGGTGCATCGGTGGTGGAGGACTTCACCTGGAAGCAGTTGCTCGATACCGACGCCTGCACGATGTGCGGCCGCTGCACGAGCGTGTGTCCGGCGCATGCCACCGGCAAGCCCCTCGATCCGCGTGAGATCGTGCTCAAGACCGGTGAGGTCATGGCGGCCACTGCGGCTCACGCACCGGGTGGGCGCGTGTCGCCCCCGCTCGGGACCGACTCGGAGATCACGATCGGTGCCAACTCGCTTTTCGAACGCATTTCGGCCGAAGAGGTCTGGAGCTGCACCTCGTGCAAGGCATGTGACGAGATCTGCCCGGTCAACATCGAGATTCTCGACAAGATCCTCGACATGCGGCGCTATCTGTCGTTGATGGAGAGCAATTTCCCGGCCGAACTCGGCAACGCGTATCGAGCCATGGAGAACCAGGGCAACCCGTGGGGAATGAACCAGGCCGAGCGTGCTGATTGGGCCAAGGATCTCGATGTCTCCGTCGTCGATCCGGGTGATGCGTTCAACCACGAGTACCTCTATTGGGTCGGTTGCGCAGGTTCGTTCGACGACAAGAACAAGAAGGTCACGCAGTCGATGGCCAAGTTGCTCCGACGTGCCGGCATCGATGTTGCGGTGCTCGGTCCGAGCGAGATGTGCACAGGAGATTCGGCTCGTCGTTCGGGCAACGAGTACTTGTTCCAGATGCTCGCCATGCCGAACGTGGAGATGCTGAACGGCATGGGCGTGAAGAAGATCATCACGCAGTGCCCGCATTGCTTCAACACGTTGGCCAACGAGTACCCGCAACTCGGCGGTATGTATGAGGTCGTCCACCACACCCAGTTGCTCGAGCAGTTGATCGAGGACGGTCGGCTCGACGTGAGCAATGCGTCGCTCGAGGAGCGGATCACGTACCACGATTCGTGCTACCTCGGTCGTCACAACGACGTCTACCTCGCACCGCGCAAGGTGGTTGCCTCCATCAAGGGCATCGAAGTCGTGGAGATGAGCCGCAATGGCACGAAGGGCATGTGCTGTGGTGCTGGTGGCGCCCGAATGTGGATGGAGGAATCCATCGGTACCAAGGTGAACGACGAGCGTGCGCGCGAGGCTCTGTCGACCGGTGCGACGCGTGTCGCAACTGCGTGTCCGTTCTGTTACATCATGCTCGACGACGGCGTGAAGGGTGCCGGTGTCGACGAGGATCAGGTGCGGGTCGGTGACATCGCCATTCACCTTCTCGAGGCCATCGAGAACGGTGAGCGCGCGTTGGCCAATCCGCAAGCTCCTCTCCGCACCGTCTGACCCCTCGTGGATCTGGTGAGGTTTTTTCACCTCATAGGTGAAGAACTCCCACCAGATTCTCAGTGCGTGAGGTGACTCACGACGAGTGACCGCAACATGTCGATGTTGGCGCCATTGTGAGTACTGACCCACACCACGTCGCCGGGTTCGAGTTGGCACGCTTCGGCCAGTTCACGTTTTCGAGTCGGGCGTTTGGACGATTTCACTTTGTCGCCTTTGGTAGCCACCACGGTGTGCGGGATCTCGTTCTCGCGAAGCCAGTCGAGCATTT
>JBEGQB010000234.1:0-3245 GCA_041181165.1 Actinomycetota bacterium | reverse complement strand
GGCGGCCTGAATATGAGCGGCAACGCTCCCCCGAGGGGGCAACAACGGTTGGAATTCTCCGGCCACCCGAACGAGTGCATTGGCCATGCTGATGAGAATCTTGCCTTCGAGCGCCACCGAGTTCTCCTGAACCGTCGTGGCCGCCGAATCCCATGGCGTGGCAATGACGACGATCTCGCATGCCGCGGCCGCGGCGTTGTCTCCGCCACCGATGCGACCGACGATTTGCGGATATTTCTCGGTCAGATCGTGACATACCTCGGACGCCCGTTCCGCTGAACGCGAACCAATGACGACGTCGTATCCGATGGACGCCAATCTCGCGCCGAGGGCTGATCCCGCCGGTCCGGTGCCTCCGAGAATTCCGATGCGCATCGTGCCAGCCTGTCACATTCGCGACTCCGTCGTGGGTGTCGGGAGTCGCCGGCGGCGTGGGGTGCGTCATCGCGTATCTCGGCGAGCGCGCATCCGGCTCGTCTAGGTTGGGCATCGGAGGTGGAACGTGGGACTGCTCGAGGGCAAGAAGATCATCGTGACGGGTGTGTTGACCGATGCGTCATTGGCATTCGGCGTGGCGCGCCTGGCCCAGACCGAGGGAGCCGACGTGATTCTCACGGGAGCCGGACGAGCACTCAGCCTCACGCAGCGAACCGCTCGAAAACTTCCCTCACCAGTGACGGTTCTCGAATTGGATGTGACCGTTCCCGAACACGCTGACGCGGTTCGCGACGCGGTTCGCGCCCAATGGGGGCGCGTCGACGGCGTGGTTCATTCGATCGGATTCGCCCCCGAGGTCTGCCTTGGCGACGATTTCATGGCGGCAACGTGGAATGACGTGGCGGTGGCCATGCAGATCAGTGCCTACTCCTACAAACATCTCGCGGACGTGTTCGCACCGTTGATGGGGCGTGGCGGCTCGTTCGTCGGCCTGGACTTCGACAACACCGTGGCCTGGCCCGCCTACAACTGGATGGGAGTCGCCAAGTCCGCGCTCGAAAGCATCAATCGCTACCTCGCCAAGGACATGGGCCCACGGGGCATTCGTTCGAATTTGGTGGCTGCGGGTCCGGTGAAAACGATGGCCGCGAAATCGATCCCCGGATTCAAGAAGTTCGAGGACGTCTGGGACGACCGGGCACCACTCGGATGGGACGTCACTGATGGCGAGCCCGTGGCTCGGGCCGTTGTGGCTTTGTTGTCGGACTGGTTCCCGGCCACCACGGGATCGATGATCCATGTGGACGGCGGCTATCACGCCACGGGAGCGTGACTCAGAGTCCGCTGCGCTCCAAGATGTGAATGCCACAGGCCGATCCGAGGCCGATCACATGGGCGAGGCCAACCTTGGCGTTTTCGATCTGTCGGTTTCCGGCCTCGTTGCGCAGGTGGTGGCAGATCTCCCAGATGTTGGCGATACCCGTGGCCGCAATGGGGTGACCCTTCGACTCGAGTCCACCCGACACGTTCACGGGAGTCGATCCGGTCCGCCAGGTGGCGCCGCTGTTGAAGAAGTCCACGGCTCCACCTTCGGCACACAACATCAGGTTGTCGTAATGCACCAATTCGGCGGTGGCGAAACAGTCGTGCAACTCGACGAGGTCGAGATCCGACGGTGAAACGCCGGCCTGTTCGTAGGCGATCTTGGCGGCATTGCGCGTGAGCGTGTTGACGTCAGGCAGAACCTGACACGATTCCTGATACGGGTCGGTGGTCAAAACCGAAGCCGAGACCTTGATGGCGCGACGCTGCTGTTCGAGCGACAGCGTCTTCAGGGTTTCGCCCGAGCACACCACGGCGGCCGCCGCACCGTCACAGTTCGCCGAGCACATCGGACGCGTGTTCGGGTAGGCGATCATCATGTCGTTCATGATCTCGTCGAGAGTGAACTGCTTCTGGTACGCGGCCATCGGGTTGAGCGTGGAGTGCGCATGATTCTTCTCGGAAATGCGCGCGAACAACTCGAACGACACTCCCCCGTATTTGTGTCCGTATTCCATTCCGACTTGAGCGAAAGTTCCCGGCATGGTGTCGGTCCCGATTCGACCATCGGTCGGAGCGACGCTTCCAAAGCGTCCCTTCGGCTCCCACTTGTTTCCATCCTTCTTCGCACTACCGCCGCCACCGAGCAGACCGGCTCCGGCCAGCTTTTCGGCACCCACGGCCAAACCGAACTTCACTTCTCCGGCTTTGACCGCCATGATCGCGGTGCGCAGCGCCGTGGCGCCCGTGGCGCAGGCGTTGGTGACGTTGTACACCGGAATTCCGGTCTGACCCACCTGCTTTTGCAGCATCTGGCCGAAGCCGCCACCGCCCATGAGGTTGCCGGCGGCCAAAACACCGATATCGCGCATGGACACTCCGGCATCTGTGAGTGCCGCCATCACCGCTTCGGCTCCGAGGTCGACGATGTCCTTGTCGGAGTGCTTTCCGAACTTGGTCATCGCGATTCCGAGAATCCAGATGTCGTCATTGGCCATGATGCTTCCTTTGCTCGTTCGTATGGATCAGATTATGAGAATGTTCGCCGTCAGGCCGCGGGTTCGAAGCCGAATCCGATGGCTTCCACACCGTCGTCGTCGGTTCCGAGGCTGTAAGTGGCCAGGCGCACCTTCATACCAAGGGAGACCTTGTCGGGTGTCGGGTCGACATTGATGACGTTTCCGCGAACGCTGGTGCCGCCGCAGTCGACGATTCCGGCGACGAAGGGAACCGGAACCCCGGGAGCCGCGAACGCGACGATGGTGAACGCCTTCAGCACCCCTTCGGTGGCCACGGCGGCCTTGCGGAAGTCGGTGCCGAAGCAGTTGGCACAAGCATTTCGGCGGTCGAAGAAACGAGCGCCGCAAGCGGTGCACTCGTTGGCGACCAGGTGCGGTGTGTCACCGAGTTCGAGATAGTTGACGTGGGGAATCTGGGTGGGCATGGCTACTCCCGGATGATGCGGACCCTCTCACCCTAAACCGCCTCGCCGGGGCGGGCGAAACCGACATTCACCACCGACCGTGATGAAGCACCTGGGTGGCGGGACGTCGCGGGCGACTGACGGCCGATCCCGACGGTACGTCGATCTCGGACCGGTGACCGACGGCCACCGCGCCAATGCAGCGAACTCCGTCAGGGACGCCGAAGTGGGCGAGTGTCGATGCGGCGTCGCCGAAGAGACCGAAAAACAAGGCGCCGACTCGATTGTCCTCGAGGATCAGAAGCAAATTCTGGGCCACCATGGCGGCGTCGGTGAGCCAGAA
>JBEGQB010000233.1:0-3260 GCA_041181165.1 Actinomycetota bacterium | reverse complement strand
CTTCCCACTGAACGCATACATCGGCCAGGAAACCCCGGCCGGCCGGTGATGTTTCGACGAACGTCTCGTCGAGCGACTCGCCGTAGTAGCCGATGGCCGATCCGGACAGGAGAATCTTGGGTCCATCTGCGAGGTCGGCCAGAGTCTGAGCCAGAAGAGTCGTGCTCTTGGTTCGACTCTCGAGGATCTCGCGCTTGTAATCAGTGGTCCAGCGCTTGTCTCCGATGCCGGCACCAGCGAGGTGTACCACGGCATCGACACCGCGCAACTTGTCGGCATCGATCGAACCCTTGCGTGGATCCCAGGCGATCGCGCCGTCCCCGGACGTTCCGTTGCGCGTGAAGCGAAGAACTCGGTCGCCCTTTTCAGTGAGGTGATGTGTGAGAGCGGTGCCGATGAGGCCACTGGCTCCGGTGATGGCGATGGTTCGGGAGGTCACGTGGTCAGGCTAGGTCTGCTCGCTGAACCGTGCGTGACCGGATGCCGACAATGTGATGGTCATTAGGCTCAGTTCCCGTGAAGACGCGCACACTTCTCCTCCTCTCGGTGGCGTGCGGACTCCTCATCTTGTTGGCCGGCGGAGTGAAGCTCCTGCAGGTGGCCACGGATCGCACCGAAGTCCCGGTGCTGCAAATCGGTGATGAAGCCATCATCGGCGACATGTCGGTGAGGGTCGTGTCGATCACCAACGGTGTCGATGGGACGAACGTCGGCATCGAGATGTCCGGTGTTCCTGGTGCTGCGGTGCTCACTGGCTGGCGTCTCCTCGGAGATGGTGAGGTCGCCGAACCGGCGGGGGCGTCAGCCGACGGGATCTGTGATCGACAGTCGGTCGTCCCCTCGGCGGGAACCGTCGAATGCGTGGTCCGGTTCGGTGCCGTCGAGGCCGTTCAGGCCGTGGCGTACACACGAGCCGGTGAACAGCGCCAATGGGCGCCCTGAGCGACCATGACAGCGGTCATTCACCCGCCTTTCGGGGACCGCCGCCCGCTACGGTTGTTCCCTGCACAGCGCCTCGGGCGCACGGTTCGCGGAGGTGGTCTGTACGGCCGAGCAATTTGACCTGGTGGTGATCGGCGGAGGCCCCGGTGGTTATGGAGCCGCCCTCTACGGGGCGTCGGCCGGACTGAACGTGGCCCTCGTCGAGCGCGACGCTCTCGGTGGTACGTGTCTGAACCGCGGCTGCATTCCTGCCAAGGCCTTCCTCGAAACCGCGGCCGTTCATCGCCACGTGGAGCACGCAGCCGATTTCGGTATCGAGGCGTCCAGCCCGAAGGTCAACTTCGCAGTGACCCAGGCCCGCAAGCGCAAGATCGTCGAAGGACTCGTGAAGGGCATCGGCGGTCTCTGCAAGTCACGCAAGGTCACGGTGTTCAACGGCACCGGATCGCTCGGTGCGAACCGCATGGTGAACGTCACCATGAACGACGGTTCGTCGGCCAGCATCCAAGGTGCGCACGTGATCCTCGCCGCCGGTTCGGTTCCGCGAACGATTCCGGGCTTCGACCGCGGCGGGCCGATCATGACGAGCGACGAAGTCCTCGACCTCGATCATGTGCCGTCGCGCATCGTGGTCATCGGTGGTGGAGCGATCGGTTGTGAATTCGCTTCCACGTTCGCCGATCTCGGCGCACAGGTCACCATCCTCGAGGGTCTGCCCAAGATCCTTCCCGGGCTCGACACCGACGTCGCCAACGTGGTCGTGAAGTCGTTCAAGAAGAAGAACATCGACATCCGCACCGGAGTGATGGTGAAGGGACACAGTCCCACTGGCAATGGTGGAACCGTCGTGTCGTTCGGCGAGGGCGAGCAGATCGAAGTCGATGCCGTCGTGGTGTCGGTGGGTCGTCGTCCCTACGCGGATCTCCTCGGACTCGGTGGCACCAACGTGAAGGTCTCCGACCGCGGTTTCGTGGAAGTCGACGCGTGGTGTCGCACCACCGAGCCAGGTGTGTACGCCATCGGCGATCTCATCAACACTCCGCAACTCGCGCACGTGGCGTACGCCGAGGCGATCCTGGTGGTGAAGGACATGCTCGGAGAGGGTCCGGCCCCGATCGCCTACGACCGAGTTCCGTGGGCGATCTACTGCCATCCGGAAGTCGCCTGGGCGGGACCCGGCGAGGATGCCGCCAAGGAAGCCGGACTCGACGTCGTGGTCGCCAAGCATCAGTTCCGCGGCAACAGCCGGGCGCAGATCCTCGGCGAGATCGATGGTCTCGTGAAGATCGTCGCCAAACGCAACGCCGACGGTTCGGCCGGTCAGGTGCTCGGTGTGCACATGGTCGGACCATGGGTGACCGAACAACTCTCCGGCGGCTACTTGGCCGTCAACTGGGAAGCGACCGTCGACGAGATCGCCGAGTTCATTCAGCCGCACCCGAGCCTGAGTGAACTCTTCGGGGAGACGGTGTTGTCGCTCACCGGACGCAGTTTGAACGCCTGACGCCAATCGAAGAAGAACACACAAGGACGTAGAGCACATGGCAGAGGTAACGCTTCCGCAACTCGGCGAAACAGTGACCGAGGGAACCATCACGCGTTGGTTCAAGAAGGTCGGCGAAGCCGTGGCCGCCGACGAGCCATTGTTCGAGGTTTCGACCGACAAGGTCGACACCGAAGTTCCTTCACCGGTGGCCGGGGTGCTCCTCGAAATTCGCGTACCGGAAGGCGACACCGTGCCAGTGGGTGCCGTGATCGCTGTTGTGGGTGATGGTGTGGCTGCACCTGCGCCAGCTCCCGCTGCGCCAGCGCCTGCACCTGCTGTGTCAGCGCCTGCTCCCGCTGTGTCAGCGCCTGCTCCCGCTCCCGCCCCGGCCCCTGCGGCTCCGACTCCGGCACCCGTGACACCGGCACCCGCGGCAGCGGCTTCCGCGCCGGTTTCACAGGACAACCGATTGTTGTCACCGGTCGTGCGTCGCCTAGTGAACGAACACGGTCTCGATGTTTCGCGCATCACCGGCACTGGTCCCGGTGGACGCATCACACGTGAGGACGTTCTCGACTTCATCGACAAGAAGACGCCGGCGGCGAGCCCGGCTCCGGTCGCGTCGGTCGCATCGGTCGCATCGGTCGTTACGACGCCGACGACGACGGCTGCAGCAGCCCCGGCGCCGGTAACCGCAGCCCCGGCGCCACGTCCGGCGGCGCCGACGGTGCGCATCGGCGAACGCGACGAAGTCGTTGCGCTGTCGAAGATACGCAAGGCCACCGGCTCGCACATGGTGATGTCGAAGTCGGTGAGTCCGCACGCGTTCAGC
>JBEGQB010000232.1:0-3266 GCA_041181165.1 Actinomycetota bacterium | reverse complement strand
CGAGAGATCGCAAGTGATCGGCCAACGCACTCCCGCGGTCGGCGGCGCGCGTGATGATCACGGTGCGACCCTCGAGCGTGGTCATCGCTCAGCCACCGACTGCATCGCGCGCAACTCGCGCCGCCTCACGCGCTGCGTCGAGCAACGAGTCATGACTCGCGGCCGACCGCTCGGTGAGCACGGTTGCTCGATGCTCGATTCGGCCATCGTCACTCGCCAAGAACACTCGGAGGGAATCTCCGTCGTCGAAGGCACCGATGGGCAGGGAGCAACCGGACCCGAGTTCGGCGAGAAAGGCGCGCTCGATCTCGACACTTCGACGCGTTGACGCGTGATCGACCAAGGAGAGCAACTCCCTGACCGCATCATCATCGTGTCGGCATTCGATCGCCACCGCACCTTGTCCGACGGCCGGCACCAAACGGTCGACGTCGAGCGCCTGGGCGATGCGATCGGTCCAGCCGAGGATCTCCAGCGCGGCCGCCGCCATCACGATCGCTCCATCGACCGGAATCTTCTCGAGTCGAGTCGGGATGTTTCCGCGCAACTCGGTGAAGGTGAGATCGGGTCGGAGACTCGCCAATTGTGCACGCCGACGAACCGATCCGGTTGCGACTGTCGCTCCCCGCGCGAGATCCGACAACGCACGACCGACGAGGACATCGCGCGGATCACGTCGCTCACCGAATGCACCGATCACCAGACCATCGGCCGGGGTCGACGGCAGGTCCTTCGCGCTGTGCACCGCAAGATCGGCTCGGCCCTCGAGCACCGCGGTCTGCACCTCTTTGACGAAGACTCCCTGACCTCCGATCGAGTGCAGTGAGACGTCCTGCCGACGATCGCCGGTCGTCTCCACGAAAACCAGTTCGACGTCGATTTTCGGATTCGCCCGCCGAATCCCCGCCGCCACGTGCTCCGATTGTGTGCGAGCTTGCGCCGATCCGCGCGTGGCGATTCGGACTCTGTTCATCGATCAGTGCAGATCGAAGAGATCGCGTACCGCGGCCGAATTCCGTTCGCCGCGCGGAGTTCCGGCGTCGTCCTTCAGGCGCACCGAGAGGTCGTGCAGAAGCTTGGCGACGATGCCGCGCGTGACAGCTTCGACCGCCGCCCGCTGTTCGTCGTCGAAGGCTTCCATCTTGTTGCGGTGGCGAAGCAACTCGGCGGCGCGCACCGCCTCGGCGCGTTCGTGCAATTGGGCGATGAGAGGTGCCGCCTGGCGTGCCGTCGACTCGAACACGTAGCGATCGACCTCCTCGGCCACGATGGCGCGAACCGCTTGAGCTTCGGCGGCCCGGAGTTCCTGGCCGCGCGCCGCCCAGTCGCGCAGATCGTCGAGATCCATGAGTGTGACGCCGTCGATGTTCCCGACCGACGAATCGACGTCTCGCGGAACGGCGATGTCGATGATGAAGAGCGGACGTCCACTTCGCTGCGACATCGTGGATTCGACGGCTTCGGTGTCGATCACGAGCCCTCCGGCACCGGTGCAGGTGACGACGACGTCGGCCTGGGGCAGGGTGTCGCCCAGACGGAAGAACTCGATCACCGTTCCGTTCACGCGGTCGGCGAGGGCCTCGGCTTTGGCAATCGTGCGATTGGCCACGAGCACCCGAACCACTCCGGCATCGGCGAGCGCCCGGGTGACTCCTTCGCCCATTTCTCCGGCACCGACGACGAGCACGGTGAGCCCCTCGATCGAACCGAGAACGTCACGAACCATCTCGACCGCTGCATGGCTCACACTCGAGGTGTGTCGCCCGATGGAGGTTTCGTTGCGGGCCCGCTTGCCGGTCTCGAGCGCGTGACGGAAGAGAAGATTCAGAGTCGATCGAGCGCCGCCTTCGCGTTGCGCGCGCTCCCAGGCCCCACGTACCTGACCGAGGATCTCGCTCTCACCGAGCACGGCCGAATCGAGGCCGGCTGCGACCTCGAAGAGATGAGCGACCGCAGCTTCGTCGTGCTGACTGTAGAAGTGCGGCGCGAGTTCGTCGGCCGTGAACCCGCCGAGGTCACAGAAGAAATCACGAAGGTCCGAATACGCGCCGTGGAACTTCTCGGCGACTGCGTACACCTCGGTGCGGTTGCAGGTCGACAGAACGACGGCCTCGCGAATGTTCGGGCGGGCCATCAAGCCATAGATCGTCTTGGGCATTGCGTCGTCGGAGATGGTGAGCCGCTCGAGGAGGGCCAGTGGGCTCGTTCGGTGGTTGACCCCGAAGACGACGACGGACACGCTCGTACCTTATTCCTGGGTCTAGGCAGAGGCACTTTTCCCGGGCGGCGCCACCACGTGCAGCCCACCCGAGCGCTTCTGCTCGTAGTAACTGAGAATCTGCAATTCGAGGGCCAGGTCGACTTTGCGCACCGTGACCCCCCGCGGCACCGACAGCACCGCCGGAGCGAAATTGAGAATGCTGGTCACGCCGGCCCGGACCAAGCGATCGGCGGCATCCTGCGCACCAGCGGCCGGGACGGCCACCACGCCGATGGACACGTTCCGTGAAGCCACGATCTGGGGCAGCTCATCGATGTGTCGGACACGCACACCGCCGATCACCGAGCCGATCTTGGAACCATCGACATCGACGACGCCGGCCACCGGAAAACCCCGCTGACCGAATCCTCCGTAACCCGACAGCGCCTGACCGAGGTTGCCGGCGCCCACGATCACGACCGGCCAGTCGTGGTTGAGGCCGAGTTCGCGCTGGATCTGGTACACGAGATACGAGACCTCGTAACCCACGCCGCGAGTGCCGTAACTGCCGAGGTAACTCAGGTCCTTGCGCACCTTGGCGGCATTCACGCCGGCCAGTTCAGCGAGTCGATCCGACGACACGTGGTCGATCGATTCTTCGCCCAACTCGTTGAGAATGCGCAGGTAGACGGGCAACCGGGTCACGGTTGCCTCGGGAATCCGGCGACGGGGGCGATCGGCCATCGAGGACACGCTACGCGCTCGTGCGCAATTTCACGAAGTCCCCCTTTGTCCCGACGAGCGGTTTCGAATGGTTCTTTGTCACCGTCGGTCGAGCATCCGACTCACCGAAGTACCGGCTCTATCGTCGTTGACGTGACTCTGAACGCCGCATTGGCCGCCGGGGCGACTTTGGTCGCCGCGGCCTTTGCGATCTCCACTTTCGACCGATGGTTGCGTCGTCGCGCTCCACACGATGGTGCATGGAGCATCTCACTCGCTCTGTTCGCCATCGGCTCGTTCGCGTTGTGGTGGGCTGAGTCCCGCGGGTGGAGCATGGCGTCGT
>JBEGQB010000231.1:0-3280 GCA_041181165.1 Actinomycetota bacterium | reverse complement strand
CATCTCCCGTACGTATCTCCGACGACGAGTTGAAGCGCGGTGTGGATCAGATGATGAAGATCGCCTGTGCAGTCGCCACCAGTTGATCGCTCGACTGTTGTGGTACCGGTGAAAGCAGGACTCAGATGAGCCCGAGGTCGCGCACGGCCTGACGCTCGTCGGCGAGCTCGGCCGCCGAGGCATCGATCTTGCCGCGGCTGTAGGCATCGATGTCCAGACCCTGGACGATCGAGTACTTCCCACCCGAACAGGTGCACGGGAAACTCGAGATCAGTCCTTCGGGAACGCCGTAGCTGCCGTCGCTCGGAACCGCCATCGACACCCAGTCGCCCGGGGCAGTGCCAAGGACCCAGTTACGAACGTGATCGATCGCCGCGTTGGCCGCTGAAGCAGCCGACGACGCGCCGCGTGCCTCGATGATCGCCGCACCACGCTTGGCAACGGTCGGGATGAAGGTTCCATCGACCCACGCATGATCGTTCACCGACTGGTACGCGTTCTTGCCGGCGACCTCGCAATGGAAGAGATCCGGGTACTGCGTCGTGGAGTGATTGCCCCAGATCGTCATCTTCTTCACCGCCGACACCGGCTGACCGAGCTTCTGGGCGATTTGCGACACGGCGCGGTTGTGATCGAGTCGGGTCATCGCCGTGAAGCAATTCGGGTCGAGCCCCTTGGCGTTCTGCTGCGCGATCAGCGCATTGGTGTTGGCCGGGTTGCCGACCACGAGCACCTTCACGTCGCGCTTGGCCGAACGAGCAATGGCTTCGCCTTGCGGCTTGAAGATGCCGCCGTTGGCACTCAAGAGGTCGGCGCGCTCCATACCGGCCTTACGGGGCATGGCGCCGACGAGCAGGGCGACATCGGCATCGGCGAAGGCGACGTTCGCATCGTCGGTCCCGACGACGCCAGCCAACAACGGGAATGCGCAATCGTCGAGTTCCATCTTCACGCCTTCGAGCGCCTTCAGTGCCGGCGTGACTTCGAGGAGTTGAAGAATCACAGGTGTATCGGGGCCGAGCATGGCACCGGAAGCGATACGGAACAGGAGGCTGTAGCCGATCTGGCCGGCGGCGCCGGTCACGGCAACTTTCACGGGGGTGGTCATGGGGCAAGCGTACGCCCCAAGCGTGTCCGCACGAAAAGTCGGGCCGGGAGGTTCAGGTTTCAGGAACGCCCGAGGGCTTTCCAGATTTCTTGGGCGTAGTACGACATGCCATCGCGGTCCAGATGAATGCCATCCGACGTGAAGCACTCCCCTTGACAGAGTTCCGCGATCAATTGCCAGTCGAGCACCTTCACATTCGGATACCGGTCGGGAAGAGCTCGAATCTTGTTGTTGTTCGATTCGGTCCAACCCCGGTCGACTCGCGCGGTCAGGATCACGACCTGCGGAACATCCGATAGAGCATCCATCATCGTGTCGAGAGTCTCGGTGCTGATCGGACCGTTGGTGCCGAGGTGAATCACGGCCGCGTCCATGGTCACGCCGAGTTCCTTCAACTGCACGAAGATCTCGGCGCCCATCTTCCCCTGGCGATCTTCCACTGCGTCCACCACGACACCGCGTCTGGCCAAAGAAGGCGCAGCGCCCTTCATCACCGAATCACCGAGCGCGAAGACGTCGTAATGCGGTGGGATGAACGACGTCGTCACGGCGGGCGACGAGCCACCTGGCGAATCCGTCCCTTCGATCTCACCGAGTACATCGGTGACCGAACCACTCGCTTCGTCTAGGGTGCCCCGTACCTCGTTCGGGCGAAGATCGGCGGTCACGAGGCTGGCCACCGAGAACAACGGAATTGCGATCGCCGCCGCCACCGAAAGCACGAAGGCCCCGCGTCGACGAATCACACCAGGTCCGGCTCGGAGCAGCGACGACAGCGACTCGCGGAACCGACGCTCGCGTATCGGAAGCTCGATCACCCGATAAGAGAATTCGGTGATGAGCAGCGTGACGACCATCGCTCCCACGAACTCGTGGATGCGCAGTGACACTCCTGTCTCGTGTCGCAATGCCTGGAACACCGGCCAGTGATACAGATACAAACCGTACGAGCGCTCCCCGATCCCCCGCAGAACGGGATTGCCGAGGATGCGTCCGCTGAACGCACGTTGATGTGCCACCGCGGCGATCAAGAGAAGAGTGCACACCGCAGTGACCAGCAGTCCGCCGCGGAAGAGCAGAGCATCCGCGTGGAGTCCGTCCTCGCCCTTGAGTTCGAGAATGTGAGCGCTCCGTACGAGGAAGAAAAGGCCGAGCAAGCCGACGATCGCCAGCGGGTCGAGCATCGGACCCTTGTGTTTCATCGGGCCGCGAAGAAGCGCGAACGGGCGCCACACGAGAGCTAGGGCGGCGCCGAGCAGCAAGCCGGTGGCCCGAGTGGGAGTCGACAAATACAAGAAGTCGACCTTGCTCAGACACCGATCACCGATGGTCCAGTAAGCCTCGGGTGTCCGCGAACACAGACCGATCGAACCCGATGGCATGAGCGCGGCCACCACTGCGCCGATGAACAACGCGACGCCGGTGAACCATGCGGCGACCCGTGGAAGGCGTTCGCGGCCGCGCGCCAAGACTGCGATCATGACGATCGGCCACAGGAGATAGAACTGCTCCTCGACGGCCAAGGACCACAGATGGCGCAAGGGTGCGAAGTCGTTGACCGCGGTGTAGCCGGCGCCGATCCAGACCTGGAACCAGTTGGATCCGTAGAGCGCGCCGGCGATCACGTCTCCCCGTAGCGCCCCCAACGCATTGCGCTCGAAGAATGCGGTCCAGACCACGAGCAACCCCAACATGACGACGAGTGCCGGAAGCAGACGACGGGCGCGTCGGGCCCAGAATCCACGCAGACTCACCGTGTCGGTGCGCTCGTGCTCGGCCACGATCAGGAGCGTGATCAGATAACCACTGATCACGAAGAAGACCTCGACCCCGAGGAAGCCGCCCGGTAGCCACTTCGAATTGGCGTGATACACGATCACGGCGATCACGGCCAGCGCGCGCAGACCGTCGAGTCCGGGGAGATACGGGACCCGGCTGATCTGTTGGGAGCGCGAACCAGCGGTCGTCATGCGGTCAACAGTCTGCCCGACGTGCCGACGGCCTCGGGCGCACGTCCGGTCAGCGAAGGGCCGGCAAGCCGAGGTTCGCGTAGATCTCGCGCGTCGCGGTACTGCGGTTCAGTGTGTAGAAGTGCAATCCGGGTGCACCGACCTCGAGGAGATCTCGACACAGTTCGGTGGCTGCCTCCACACCGACCCGTCGTACGTCCTC
>JBEGQB010000230.1:0-3285 GCA_041181165.1 Actinomycetota bacterium | reverse complement strand
CCGCCGAGCTCACGCCGGCTCCGGTGCGACAGTTCCGACACTGCGTGCCACCCCGCTCGAGGTCGATCGAAGCCAGAAGATGCTCGGGCGACTCGGGTTCTCCGCAGGTGATACAACGATCCAGTTCGGGTTGCAGACCCTCAGCGGCCAGTAGGCGCAGCAGAAAGGCCGGCACGATCATGGGCGATGGACGTTCGATGACGGCTCGCCGGACTCCTACGAGCATTCGGAAGATGTTGGGCACCGGTTCGCGATCGGGCACGAGTTGGTCGACTGCCTCGACGATCGCACTCGCCTCGGTCATGATGTCGAGATCGCCGAATAGTGATGCCGCAGCATCGATCGTCTCGACTTGATTGATGACGTCAAGCGAAGCACCACGATGCAACTGAACGTTCACATGAGCGAACGGCTCGAGCCTTCCTCCGAATTTGGAACGGGTCTTGCGGATACCTTTGGCGACTGCCCGGATCTTCCCCGAACCTTCGGTGAGCAGCACCACGATGCGATCGGATTCGCCCAGTTTGTAGGAACGAAGGACGATGGCATTCTCGCGATAGAGACGCGGAGCCATTACTGCTGCCGATCCGTTCGGCGAATCACGTCCGACTGCTCTCGTCGACTCCACCGAATCGTCGTTGGCGCACACGGAATTCGGCCAATGCTTCGGAAAGGACCGAACCGCCGATCTGCGTCCAGGAGACGTTCACGTACACGAGTTCGGCGTAGGCGAGCTCCCAGACGAGCGTCGGAGGCAGACGTTCGTCCGATCCGCACACGATCACGAGATCTGGCTCTCCCGTCTCTCCGCGGACCGCTCGTCCGAGCGTTTCCTCGGTGATGGTTTCGCCGATCGGCCAGTCGCGAAGCGCTTCGATGATCCGCGTGCGACCATCTCGCCGACTCTCGGCCGAAATTGCCACGCCCTCGACGACCCGAGACAGATCGAAATGCCACTCGGCCTCGCCGGTCACCGGCACCAATGTGATGGCAGCCACGTTCTCGGACGCGGCCACTCGGGCGAGCTCGCCGAGCAAACGCTCCCAGTCCTGCGGATCTCTCGACCTCCACTGAAACGGGTCGCCGACGGCGATCACCACGTGCCGGGCTGCCGGCGGCGATGATTCCTGGTCTCGCTCTCCACGTCCACGCCTCAGCACCTCACCATTGTGACTCATCGGAGCGCGACTCCTCGGCCAGAACACGCGCCTCCGCTACCCTCGAAGCGTGCATATCGCCTGCATCATGGACGGCAACGGGCGTTGGGCCACACGTCGAAATCTGCCCCGAACCGCCGGACACACGGCAGGTGAAGAAAATCTCGCCGAGGTCGTACGGATCTGCGTACGCAAGAGGGTCGGCTGGCTGACGGTGTTCGGTTTCTCGACCGAGAACTGGGTACGTCCTCGCAGGGAAATTCGGCACATCCTCGGCCTGCATCGAAAGCTCTTCGGTCGGGTCGCCGAATTGAACGACCTCAACGTACGAATCCAGTGGATCGGACGACCATTCGACGATCCGGAGGCCCGAACACCGAGGTACGTCCAGCGCGCGATCGAGAAGGCAATCGCCGACACGAGCGCCAACACCGGCATGACGCTGACCGTGGCCTTCGATTACGGGAGTCGCGCCGAGATCGTCGATGCGGCGCGTCGTGTTCTGCAGAGCGGTCGCGAAGTCGATGAGGATTCGTTGACTCGGCATCTCTACCTTCCCGAGCTGCCACCGGTGGACGTCCTCATCCGCACGTCGGGTGAGCAAAGAGTCTCGAATTTCCTCCTCTGGCAGTCTCAGGGGGCCCCGTTCCATTTCACGGAGAAGACGTGGCCGGATCTGGACGAGATCGAAATCGATCGCGCCATCGCTCTCGCGACTGGTCGCGCACAAGCTTCTGTTCTCGATCGGTAGACGGCCAACGTGACACAACACAACCTGTCGGTACGCGACGGACTCGACATAGCGACATCCGCCCTGACTGACGCCGAGGACCGTCCCGGCCAGAGGGCGATGGCCGAAGCCGTGAGAGCCGCCATCGAAGAGGATCGTCACCTCATCGTCCAAGCGGGAACCGGCACCGGAAAAACGCTCGGATACCTGGTTCCGGTTCTCATGAGTGGCCGAAAGGCAATCGTTGCCACGGCAACCATCGCTCTTCAGGACCAGATCGCCTCCAAGGATCTACCTCTGCTCGCCGAGCATCTCGCTCCCGCCCTCGGCCTCGACTTCGAATGGGCGGTTCTCAAGGGCCGCCACAACTACGTCTGCCGCCAGAAGATCGCCGAAGCATTCTCGGATGACGACGAACAATCGTTGCCGCTGGAGGACGAATCGGCACCCGATCGCTTACGGAAGCAGATCGAAAAAGTCGAGCGTTGGGCTCGCACGGCCAAAACCGGTGATGTGGCCGAGTACCCCGGGCCCATGTCGGACACCCTTCGTCGTGCCGTGACCGTGACCTCCGACGAATGCCCTGGAGCGTCGAAGTGTCCGGCCGGCTCGACATGTTTCGCTGAGCGCGCCCGTTACTCGGCGTCGAGTGCCGACTTGGTGATCGTCAACACCCATCTCTACGGCATCGATGTCGCTGCGCAGGGAGGTGTACTGCCCGAACACGAGGTCGTCGTCATCGACGAGGTCCACAATCTCGAAGGGATCATCTCCGAAAGTGCCGGTGTGGCCCTATCGGCCAGTCGCTTGGCGAATTCTGCATCGGTCGTTCGCCGAATCGTCGCCGATTCTCGACCAGCCGAACGCCTGATTTCGCTCGGTGAAGCGCTGCAGGATGCGATCCGCCCGGATCTCGACCAGCGGATCTCCTGTCCCCTCGTCGGCGGCGTCCGTGACATCTTGACCGATGCCCGTCTGGCCGGCGGCGAGATCCTGGAAAACCTTCGATCCGTCGAAACGAAGGACGAGGATGCCAACCAGCGAAAGCTGCGTGCTCAACAAACGATCGGCCGATTGATCGAGACCCTCGACCTCGCGCTTTCGGCCGGCCCCAATCATGTTCCTTATGTTTCCGGTACGCCGACTTCTCCCGTTCTCGAGATCGCACCACTCGAAGTCGGGTCGATTCTGTCCGACGGCATCTGGGCGCGGCGTACCGCCATCCTCACGAGTGCGACCGTCCCGAGCAATCTGCCCGATCGCACCGGACTGCCCGTCGACTCCTTCGACACGATCGACGTCGGCAGCCCCTTCGACTACCCGTCGAATTCTCTCCTCTACTGCACCAAGGACTTCCCCAACCCGAACTCACCCGAATTCGCCAAGTACGTGCACGAC
>JBEGQB010000229.1:0-3327 GCA_041181165.1 Actinomycetota bacterium | reverse complement strand
CCCACGAATACCGAGTGTTCCCGTCTCTCGGATGAGCACTCTCGTGATTTCGTCCTCCGAGGCGGGATCACACAGCACGTGAACCGTGAAGGCCGGCCGACCCTTCTTCATCATGATCGGTGTCGCCCAGGCATCGAAGGCCCCGGCATCGAGGAGCGAGGAGATGGTGTGGGCGATCACTTCGCCGGTCACGTCGTCCACATTGGCTTCGAAGAGTCTGGCCATCTGCCCGACGGATATCGGCGAGCGCTCCGCTTCACCCACCACCACCTGCACCACGTTTGCCCGGCCGTTGATGTCGAGTGATCCGGCCCCGAATCCGCGCGCGGCAATTTCCATCGCTGGCAACGGGCTGAAGGTGTCGGCCAGAGCCACCATGGCGGCCACACCGGTGGGGGTTGCCAGTTCGCGATGATCGTCGAGGCCGATCAGTCTCACTTGACGAAGTGCAGAGAGTTCGATCACAGCGGGAGACGGATTGGGAACCACGCCATGCTGTGTCTGCACCGATCCATGGCCGGTACCGATGGGGCCGCACACGATGCGCTCGATGCCGAGATCATGCAGAGCAGCGCAGATTCCCACGATGTCGACGATCGAATCGATGGCGCCAACCTCGTGGAACTCCACGTCGTCCACCGCCACACCGTGGATCTTGGCCTCCACGGCGGCGAGCTCGCCGAAAACTTTGAGTGAGTCGGTGCGAACTCGGTCGGGCAGGTCGGCTGCTTCGATGAGTGTTCGGATGTCGCGCCAAGCTCGGTGATGCGCGTGGTCGTCAGTGGCAACAAGAGCCCGAGTGGCACGAACTCCCGCTCGCTGTGTGCGCTCGAAGGTGAGGGCGTAGTGATCCACACCCAATCCGCCGAGAATCTCACCCACCCGCAACTCGTCGGCCCCGGCGTCGACGAGCGCGGCAAGCAGCATGTCGCCGGCCACACCGGCCGCGCAGTTGAACCAAGCAACGCGCGTCATGAACCGCTCCGCTGCGTTCGGGCGATTCGCGCCGCCGCGCACGCGGCTCCGTATCCGTTGTCGATCCCCACGACCGTCACTCCGCTCGCGCATGTTGCATGCATCGCCAAGAGAGCCGTCACGCCTTCGAGTCCCGATCCGTAGCCGACACTCGTGGGTACGGCGATCACCGGCTTACCGGTGAGACCGCCGATCACACTCGCCAGCGCTCCTTCCATACCGGCCACGACCACAACGACATCAGCTGCCATCACGTCGTCGAGTCGGGCGAGCAGACGATGCAAACCCGCCACGCCCACGTCGGTGATGCGCACCGGTTCGATGCCGTGCGCGCGTAGCGAAAGGACCGCCTCATCGACCACCGGAACATCCGCCGTCCCCGCCGACACGACGAGCACACGCCCGGACGACCAGACGGTCGGTTTGCGCCAGAGCATGGATGTGTGGGCGACCTCGGCAACTCCGTGCGCCGCTTCGAGGGCCTTGCGTTGGTCTTCGTCGACGCGCGTCACGAGTACCGCACCACTGCCGTGTTCGAGCAATTCGGCAACGATGCGCACGCACTGCTCGGGTGACTTGCCCGGAGCATAAACGGCCTCGGGTGCGCCCTGTCGCACGTGCCGGTGGTGATCCACGAGCGCATCGCCAACGTCGGCAAAGGGCAGACGCGCCAGGCGCGCAACCGCGTCGTCCGGAGACACGCGACCCGACGACACGTCGTCGAGAAGTGCTCGTAGGGCGTCGAGGTCCATGTATTCATGCTTACACGCCGAGCGTTGCGCCGTAGCCTTGAGGACATGACCCCCGCTCGCGACTCCGGCCGACCACCCCGTGTGGGCTTCTTCGGACCGTTCGGGACCTTCACCGAGCAGGCTGTCCGTTCACAGTCCGACCTCGCCGGTGGAGAACTCGTTGCCTACCGAACCGTGCCCGACGTTCTGGATGCGGTCGCCGAAGGCGCAGTGAACGTCGGCGTGGTACCCATCGAGAACTCGATCGAGGGCACGGTCAACTTCACCCAGGACGCACTGGCCTTCGACTACGACCTCCTGATTCAACGCGAGATCGTGCTCGATATCGAGCACTGTCTTCTCGCCATGCCGGGCGTGAAGCTGGCCGACATCACCGAAGTGTTGTCCATCCCAGTGGCCACCGCGCAATGCCATCGCTACTTGCGCGAAAACATTCCGAACGCCGAGGTGCGAGCCGCCAACAGCACGGCCGATGCTGCGAAGACAATCGGTGAATCGAAGTCAAAGCATCAAGCGGCCGTCGCGCCACGTAACGCCGCTTCGCTCTACGGGCTCGAGGTGTTGGCCGAGAACATCGAGGACCATCACGGCAACCAGACGCGTTTCGTGATGATCGGACGTGGAGCCGTACCGGCTCCGAGTGGTCACGACCGAACCGGAGTCGTGGTGTATCAGCGGGCCGACGAACCGGGAAGCCTGATCTCGATCCTGCAGGAGTTCGCGGCGCGTCGTATCAACATGAACAACTTGTTCTCGCGCCCCACCAAGGACGGCGGCCTCGGCGACTACTGCTTCATCATCTATTTCGACGGACACATCGCCGACGAACTGGTGGCTGATGCTCTGCGTGCCTTGCACGCGAAGCAAGGTGGTGTGAAGTTCCTCGGGTCGTACCCCGCTTCGGGCGCTCAGGCCCACTCGGCCCGTGAGCACGCCGATGCTCGCTGGCAGCAGGCCGACGACTGGGTCGACCGCCTGCGCAACACCATCGCGCAGGACTAACCAACGCGTCTAGCGTGCGGTCATGAGCACTGCACCGTCGTCCCTGCCCGTTGCCGTGGTAACCGGAGCCAATTCCGGCATCGGCCGAGCCACCGCAATTCACCTTGCCGCCAATGGCTTTCGGGTGATCGGCACCGTTCGCAACCTGGAGAAGAACGCCAAAGCGAACTCGATGGCAAGCGAGGCCGGTGTTTCGCTCGAATGGGTGGAACTCGATGTCGCCGATGACGACAGCGTGAAGCGCGGTTTCGAGCAGATCTTCGCGCTGGCTGGTCGTGTCGACGTATTGGTGAACAACGCCGGCGTTGGTGGCAATGCGGTGGTCGAAGAGTGCCCGCCGTCGCTCTACCTCGAGGTGATGAACATCAACCTCTGTGGCGCGTCTCGTTGTGCTCAGGCGGTGTTGCCCTCGATGCGCTCCCGCAGGAGCGGGTGCATCATCAACGTTTCGTCGGTGGTTGGTCGGTTCGCTGCGCTGGCCCAGGCTCCGTACGTGGCGTCGAAGTGGGCTCTCGAAGCGATGTCCGAGGGGCTCGCACAGGAACTCGCGCCGTGGGGGATCCGCGTGGCGATTGTGGAGCCGGGCATCACGAAGTCG
>JBEGQB010000228.1:0-3362 GCA_041181165.1 Actinomycetota bacterium | reverse complement strand
CCACGCTCACCGCGACCTTCGGCCTTGTGAGAGAGATCGGGAATCTCTTCTTCGTCGAGGGTCGACTGCTCGGCATCATGTGCGAGTTTGATGGCTGCCTTGGTGACGACTTCGATCGAGTGATCGGCGACGAGTCGATCGAAGACTTCGTCGAACTCGTCGTGGGGGCCCGATGCAATCGCTTCGCGGAGGTTCTCGATCGTGAGTTCCATCTGACGAGCGCGAAGCGCTTCGACGGAGGGAACCTTGGCGAAAGTGATCTTCTGACGAGTCAGCCGCTCGATGTTGTGCAGCTGTCGTTGTTCGCGCGGTTCGGCCAGTGTGATCGCAATACCTTCGCGACCGGCGCGGCCGACTCGACCGATGCGGTGGACGTACGACTCGGGAGCAGATGGGACGTCGTAGTTGACGACGTGCGTCAGGTGCTCGATGTCGAGACCTCGTGCGGCAACATCGGTGGCGATGAGGAGATCGGCGGTGCCGGCGCGAACGCGCCCCATGACTCGGTCACGCTGTTCCTGATCCATGCCACCATGGAGCGCCTCGGCGCGGTAGCCGCGACCGTTGAGGGTTTCGGTGAGTTGGTCGACCTCGCCGCGGGTACGACAGAAGACGATGGCTGCCTCGGGGGCTTCGATGTCGAGAATTCGACCGAGGGCCGCCGCTTTGTGATACCTCGACACCATGTACGCGCGCTGCTCGACGAGTGGTGTAGCGCCCGTTTCGGTGCGGGACTTTTCGATGGTGATGCGCAATGGATTGCGCTGATGCTTCTTGGCGATCGATTCGATTCGAGGTGGGAGAGTGGCCGAGAAGAGCACCGTCTGACGTGACGACGGTGTTGCTTCGAGGATTGCTTCGAGGTCCTCGGCGAAGCCCATGTCGAGCATCTCGTCGGCCTCGTCGAGTACGACCATGCGGACCGACGCGAGGTCGAGGGTTTCCTTGCGGATGTGATCGAGGGCACGACCTGGTGTGGCCACGACGACCTGTGTTCCCCGGCGAAGTGCATCGATCTGTCGACCGATGTGCTGACCTCCGTAGATGGGCACGCAACGTGCGCCCAGATGGTGTCCGTACTTGTAGATCGCTTCGGAGACCTGCATCGCGAGTTCACGCGTGGGGACCAGAACGAGCGCTTCGACGACCGGGCGAGGATCCCCCACCATGAGTCCGTTGAGGATCGGGAGGGCGAAGGCCGCCGTCTTGCCGGTTCCGGTGGCGGCCTGACCGAGAAGATCCCGCCCCTCGATCAGCGGCGGGATGGATTCGCGCTGAATGGGAGTGGGTTCCTCGTATCCGAGGCCGGCCAGTGAAGCCAGTAGTTCGTGTCGGAGCCCGAGTTCGGCGAATCCCGAGCTGTCGACGCTGATGTCATTGTCCATGAGCGTTCTCCTGCCCGGTCGGTTGAAAGCCTACGGCGACGAAGTCGAGGTTGTGGTGGTTCCCGGTTCTCGAAGATGCACGATCGATTGGTCACTACGATTCGCGCCGTGCTCCTTCGACTGTCCGCTCCGGACTACGTCGAGAGAATGATGTGTGCCCCGGAGCAACTCTCCCCGTGGAGCGGTGTGGCCGGAGTCCTGATCGATCGTCAGGAGACCGATGTCCCTTTGCCACCTGTTTCGTGTGCGCCGTGTGCAGTGTTTGTTCGATCGGGAAGCGAGGTCGATCCCAGATGTGTTGACGCCTTCCCCGAGGACGCAATGGAACCTCTTCTCGAGCGACATGCATCGTCGACGCCGATTGCGTTCGCAACCGCGGCCAGAGTGGCTCGTGTTGCGGCGCAGTCCGATCCGCACGACGCCCTCTTCGTCGAGTCGGCCGCCTATTCGTTGCTGCAAACGGGAAGTGAGTTCAAGAGGTGGCTGGAGGGTGATCGAAAGGGTTCTCGGCGACCGGGACGGATGGCGACGGTGGTCGACACACGACGCGATGGCGACTGCTTGTCGATCACGCTCGACGAACCGGATCGACGTAACGCGTTCTCCCGTGTCATGAGAGACGAACTACGGGAAGCTCTGACCCTCGCCGTGATCGATCGGTCGATCGATCGGGTGGTGTTGCAGGGGAGTGGACACAACTTCTCGAGCGGCGGAGATCTGGCCGAGTTCGGCACTGCAACGTCACCTTTGGACTCCCACCTCGTGCGCACCACTGACTCGGTGCCCCAACTGTTGTTGGGCCTGCGATCCAGACTCGGCGAGCGTCTCGAGTGTCGAGTTCACGGTGAGAATGCCGGTGCCGGCGTCGAACTCGCCGCCTTTGCCGGAGTCGTCGTGGCCACACCGGACGCAACTTTCCGGTTACCGGAAGTCGAAATGGGTTTGATCCCCGGTTCCGGGGGCACGGTGAGTGTCACGAACCGAGTCGGACGTCACCGCGCGGTGACGATGATGCTCGCCGGGGCGGTCATCGATGCGACCACCGCACTCGAATGGGGACTCGTCGACGTCATCGAGGAGTGGCGATGAGATCGGGCACGCAACTCGATGCTTCGTTGCTCGACTCCGTCGACCGTCTGGCCACACGGGCGCGTGAAGCGGCGCGTGATCTCGGCGCGGAACTCCGACTCGATTCCGAAGAAGAATTGACGCGGCGCGCTCGACTCACCGGCTGGAGGTCGAGTGGTCGAGTGAGCGCCGGCGGCTCGTGCCGGATCATGCCGACGTCGGATGGGAAGTGGCTCGCGCTGAACCTGGCGCGGCCGGACGACACCGCTGCTTTGCCCGCCCTCTTCGAGTCGGACGTGGTGACGGATGGCGAAGTCGTGCCGTGGGAGTCGGTTCATGTTCTCGTGGCCGCGAAGACATCGAGTGAGATTCTGAATCGGGGCATCGACCTCGGAATCGCGTTGGCCATCGTCGGCGAGACCGAGAACGTCGACCTCGACAACCTCGTCGTGACGCGCGACTTCGGAGATGCTCCGGATCTGCAGGAAGTGAGGTCCTTGCAAGTCGTCGATCTGTCTTCGCTCTGGGCCGGGCCGTTGGCGGGCCGGATGCTCGCTGAAATCGGGTGTCGTGTCACCAAAGTCGAGTCGGTTCATCGACCGGACGGAGCACGGTTCGGTCATCCGGAATTCTTCGCCGCCCTGAACGACGGGAAAGAAGTCGTCGAACTCGATCTACGGAGTTCCGCTGGTCGAGCCGAGCTTCATCGGCGTATCGGCTCGGCCGATGTGGTGATCGAAGGTTCGC
This sequence comes from Actinomycetota bacterium, assembly GCA_041181165.1. Taxonomy (GTDB): domain Bacteria; phylum Actinomycetota; class Acidimicrobiia; order Acidimicrobiales; family Ilumatobacteraceae; genus Casp-actino8. The sequence continues at coordinate 162 of JBEGQB010000228.1, read as the reverse complement.
GCCCTCGCGCGTTGCGTCAACTCGGTATTGAACGATCGGATCTGCTCCGCGAAGGAAGTGTTCGAGTCTGGCTGTCGATCACGGCCCACGGGAGTGACCCGGCGCACGAGATGCGCGTGGGTTTCGGTGACGATGCCGCCGCCGCTGGCGGGCTCGTCGACA
>JBEGQB010000227.1:0-3404 GCA_041181165.1 Actinomycetota bacterium | reverse complement strand
GATGTGACCTGCACGCCATTGCGCACCAGACGATGAGCTGTATCGCGAACCTCCTCGGCTCCCGGGGGCCACACAGCCATCAAACAACTGGACTCCGCCTTCTCCATGACCGAGATGAATCGATCGCGCACCTGAACTCGACCCGTCAGGTGTGCGACGACCGACGAACGCAGAACATTGCTCATGGACGGAAGGACCGAGGCGAGTCCATCGAGCGTTCCGGAAAGTTGGTTTCGGAGACGATCGACGAAGGCTTCGGCCGGCAAGCCCATGAATGATGCGCTGGATCCTTCTTCCCCGGACACCATGAGCGCGGCACCTCGGGCCACGAGCTTCTGCAACGACTCGTACACCGCCGATCGGGGCACACCGCTCACCTTGGCCACTTCGTAGCCATTGAGTGGAGTCGACGATCCGATGAGAGCGATGTAACAACGGGACTCGTACGCCGACAAGCCAACTGCACGTAATAGTTCCTGGGCCCGTTCGTCTTCCTCGGGATGCTCGACCCGAACCATTCGTTCGAGGCCGCGCTTCGAACCGGACGTGCTACTTCTGTCTGCCACAAGAAAAATATAACTCTCGGGTGTCGCAGGGTTGATCCGAACTCGCGGAACGACGGGTTCCTTGATCGAGGGGCTCCCTAGCCCCGAAGGAGTGCCGCCCTAGGCTCGGCGGGCCATGCTCGTCGCCACGCTTCTCGCCCTCGGAGCCGCCGTTCTCCATGCCGGCTGGAATCTGGCCGTCAAACAATCGGGTGATCGTTGGCTCGCGTTGTGGGGACTCTTCAGCGCCGGCGGGTTGCTCGGCCTCCCGTACACACTGGTGGCGACTCTGCAGGGTGACCTCGGCTGGTCGGCGTGGGGTTGGGCATCTCTGAGTGGGGTGATCCACGCGTTCTACATCGGACGTTTGGCGCGTACGTACGAGATCGCCGACTTCAGCGTGACCTACCCGATCGCCCGAGGCGGCGGCGCGCTCTTCGCCGCCATCGGCGGTGTGGTGTTCCTGAACGATCACCTCTCACCTGTTTCGGTGACCGGCATCGTGATCGTTGTCGTCGGGCTCATGATCTTGTCGGGGCACGTCGACTGGGCGCATGTCTGGCCGGCACTCATCGTCGCCTTCCTGATCGGTGCGTACACAGTCGTCGACAGCAAGGGTTCACGGTCGACCGTGGGGAGCGCGTACGCGATGTCGATTTTCGTCACCGGAGGAATCGGAACCACTGTGCAGGGCCTGTATCGCCGACGTTGGCGCGAGATGGTCGAGAGTGTTCCCGGGTATTGGAAGCAATACGTGATGACAGGTGCCGCATCGCTCGTGACGTACTGGATGGTTCTGCTGGCCGTACGACGCGCGCCGGTCGGTTATGTGACGGCGCTCAGGGAATCCAGTGTCGTGTTCGCAACGTTCCTGGGTTGGCGCGTGCTCCGCGAGCAGAGCGGGCTGCGGCGCATTCTGTGCTCGGCACTCATCGTGGTGGGCTTGGTGACGTTGGTGATTGGCCGCTGATTCGCAGGTGATTCGCAGGTAATTGGCAGGTGATTGGCAGGCAATAAGCAGGCAATAAGCAGGTAATAGCCAGATGATCGAGCAGAAGTTCACTCGTACAGTTCGTCGAGATCGGTCACGCTTCGAAAAACCGGCCCCCGCCCATTGAGGCCGGCATCGATCCATTCGCGCAACACCTTGGTGGCCAATACGTCGTCCTCGTTGTAGCGAAGCAGCTTGTCGCTCATGTCGCGGCGCTCCGCATCGTCGACGGAGTTCACAGCCACGTCGTACCAAAGAATCGAATTGTCGCCACCGGCATCCTCGTCGCGCCAAGTGAACCCGGCCAGCGGAGCAACCTTTTTCAACCCGAGGGTGTCGGTGGGCCAGATGAGGGAGTCGACGTTCACCTTCAGATCGACCCAATGCTCCGAGGCACAGAACGAGTCGATCTCGTCATGGCTCGGAACTCCGGGCCAATCGGGCCAACGACTGGCGATCTCGTGCATACGCGTGTTCTCGGCGTCCGTGTAGCAATAGAAGCGAATGGACGCCCCGTCACGTTCGCAGTCGTGGATGAGTTCGTGCATCCATTTCCAGAAAGCCTCGAACGCCTCCGCTTCGTTCGCATGACCCCCGGCCAACGTGTGAAAGGGCCGATAGCCCTCTCGAACGCGCGATGGTGCGTTCGTGGCGTTCCGAATGGTCGTATTGGTCCCCCACAAATACACGACGTCGGAGTTCTCCATGTCGACGTCGATCTCGATGTCGGCTCGCGATATGGCAGGAACCACTTCGCCACGGGGAAGATGAGGCAGACCATCGGGATGCAGACGCACGCGGGCCGCGTCGATGCGCCGAGTGACGTTGGAGAACCATGGCATCTCGGCCAACGTCGGATCGAGGGTCATCAGATCGGACACCGAGACGAATCCCTCCGACTCGAGGAACTCGAGAGCCTTTCGGCTTCGACCGGTGAGTTCTTTCACCGAAGCACCCTGATCCGGATGATCGGTGGCCATGAGCCGATACTTGGTCAGATCGACATTGGCGGCGTGGGCCCGATCGAACAGCAGAGCAGTACGCACGTCGAGGTTCGCCAATCGAGTTTGAGTGCGCACACCAATGAGCGCCAATTTCTTGACGTGAGCCTTCGTCACACCGGCGATCAGCGAAACGTGTTCCGATTCTCGAAGTTCGTCGTAGCAGACGTCCTTCCACGGACAGGTCGAACAGTTTCCGTGCAGGATCGGTTCGGTGATCGGGGTTTCGCCGTCGAGCATGCGCGCGATCGCCTCCCAACGGAACTCCCATTCGATCCCCAGAATTTCGAGCGCGCTCCGAGTGGAGGACTCGCCCGTTCCCGGATGCTCGTGTCGCCAGAAGGGTTGGTCGAGTCGCCGCCAGACGAGCTGGAAGTCGACATCGAAGATTCCACCTATGGGATCGACCGTCGGATTCCATCCCAACTCGGACAGCATCTCCCAGTAATGAGCCAACTGAAGCGAATCTTCGAGCACCGGAGTACCGATCGCGTCCGATGCCGCTGCGGTTTCGAGGAACGGCGATTCGATGGAACCGATGAGCCACGATTTCGCCTTGGCCTTCCCGTCGAATCCGCGATGACTCTTGGCGTCGACCGGAACGTATCCCCATGCTGCATTGCGGCTCGGTTGGTCGACCCGAATCAGAATGTCGGGCTTACCGGATCGACCCGACAGCGTGGGAAGTCCTCCGGCCAGGATGAGGCGTGCACCTTTGCGCATCGAAGTAGCGGTTTCGCCGGCGAGTTCGTTGCCCCCCATCGCCGGCAGACGCACGACTCCGTGTTCGGTCTCCAGTCTCGTGAACACCTCGGATTCGTGCTCGAAACCCTGATCCATGAGCAGCTGCAGGAACGCGCTCGGTTC
>JBEGQB010000226.1:0-3428 GCA_041181165.1 Actinomycetota bacterium | reverse complement strand
GGGCGTACACCGGATCCATGGCGTGCTCGGCATCGATGTAGGCGCAGACGCCACCGTTGCGCTGGGCTTCGGCGACCACGTGCATGGCCAGGGTTGACTTACCCGACGATTCGGGTCCGAAGATCTCCACGACGCGACCACGAGGAAGACCGCCGACACCAAGAGCGATGTCGAGAGCGAGTGCTCCTGTGGGGACGGTTTCGATGCCCTTGAAGCTCTGCTCTCCCATGCGCATGATCGACCCCTTGCCGAACTGCTTGTCGATCTGGGCGAGGGCCATGTCGAGGGCCTTGGCGCGGTCTGTGCTCATCTGTCTGCCTTTCTGTGGAATCTGGTCTAGATGCTCTGATTGGTCGTGGTGCGGACCCTATGGAGGGGGTGTGGCACGAAGACCGCTGATGCCGGCGAGCCGACGTGGTGAATGACAGGAGCGTAACTACGAACAGGCGTTCGGTCAAGCATTTGACCGAACATGTGATCGGTACCGGAACGGGGCGCGGGTCCCGCTTGGACGGCTGGGGGTCAGGCGTCGGACGGCTGGCCCGGCTCGTCCGCACCGAGGGGGCGCAGGCGCAGATCGATGGCCATCCAGACCGTGTGGGTGATCGGCCACGTGGCGATCGGAACCACGATCGCCACCGATGACAGAACGATGTACAACGTCATGACGGGGACATCTGGCACCGTGAGCGCGACTGCGATCCCCACCGCAACGACGATGAGCGTGATGTTGGCGACGAGCGCGATGGTCAGCGAGCCGAGTTCATGACCTTCGATGCCACGTGTTCGACGCAAACCACAGCGCGTACACGACTCCCCTTGCGCGAACCAGCCCGTGAACCACGCGCGGCGATCTCCACACAGCGGACATCTCCGCACGAGCGCTCGTCTGATCATGCGACCAAAGGGCACCGAGCGATCGGTCCGATCGACGGTCGCCATCGACATCCACGCCAACGACGACTAAGCGGTGAGCTGATCGACGAAGTCGTCGAATACTTCGGCGTAGACGAGGGCGTCGGCCTCGGAGTGCATGATCGAAACGAGCCACTGTTCGTCGAGCCCGGGCGGAAGAAGGATGCCGCGGTTGATGCCGTGGATCCATTGAGCGAATGCCAGGTCGAAGTCGGTTGCTTTGTAATCGCGGTAGTTACGGATCGGTTCGGGTGTCCAGGTGACACAACCTTTCGCACCGAACTGGATCGTGTGCGCCGGCAAGCCGGCGTCGTCGATGATCGTGTTGCAGGCGTCGACGAGTTTGGTGTTGCGCAGAATCGTGGCCGAAGTGGCCTCGGGTGTGCAGACTTCGGCGAGCACGGCTCGGGCGGCGGCCATGCACAACGGGTTGCCGTTGTAGGTACCGAGATGGATCACCCGCCCACTCGTGATCTGATCCATGTACTCGCGCTTGCCGCCGAAAGCTCCGAGCGGCAAACCTCCGCCGATCGACTTGGCCAAAGCGACCAGATCAGGTGTGACGCCGAGCGCGCCAGTGGCTCCGCCCCATCCGGCCGTGATTCCGGTCTTGACTTCGTCGAAAATCAACAGGGTTCCGTAGCGCTCGGTGATTTCGCGAACCGCTTGGAGATAGCCGAGCTGCGGTAGGCAGATACCGATGTTCTCCATGACCGGCTCGACGATGAAACATGCGACGTCACGGTTCTTCAAGGCTCGTTCGAGAGCCTCGGGGTCGTTGTACGGAACCACCAAGGTGTCGCCGAGCACGGCTTGGGTCACGCCGGCCGTGGCCGGGTACGGAATCGGGGCGTCAGCGGGGCCGGCCTTGTCGAGCGGCGGCTTCATCGAGATCATGACTTCGTCATGGTGGCCGTGGTAGCCACCCTCGACCTTGACGATTTTGTCGCGACCGGTCGCGCCACGAGCGACGCGGATCGCGTCCATTGTGGCTTCGGTGCCCGAGTTAGTGAAGCGCCACATGGGAAGTCCGTAACGCGCGCCCAGCATCTCGGCGACGTCGGCGTTCTGCTCACTCGGTGTCACGAACAACGTTCCGTGGTCGAGTTGGGACTCGATGGCCGAACGAACCGCCGGATGAACGTGGCCACTGAACAACGCGCCGAAGCCCATGTTGTAATCGACGTACTTGTTCCCGTCGACGTCCCACATGTATGCGGCCTCCGCCGAGCGGACCACGACGGGATGTGGGTCGTACGCCTGGAAGCTGGAGGGAACTCCGAGAGGCAACACCTTGCGGGCTCGCTGGTTCGCCTGCTGGGAACCTTTCGTGCGCTCCGCATAGCGAGCAAGTTCAGCGGCGGTGATGCGCTTGGCCCGCTCCGCCAGATCGCGGGCACTGCTGACTGAAGATTCCGTGGCTGACACGGGCATCACTCCTTCGAGATTCCCTCATGCTAGCAGGGCACTGATCACGCCGTCACCAGCATCTATGTCCTTCTTTTCGAGCAACGATCGGTGCGAATCGCCCCGTCTGCTGGCAGAATCGGGGCGTCCATGGTGGACGTAGCTCAGTTGGTTAGAGCGTCAGGTTGTGGCCCTGAAGGCCGGGGGTTCGATTCCCCTCGTTCACCCCAAAGATCGATGTGCGGTGCGGGCCGTCGTCGCCCACGCCGCAATGCTTGGGCGTCATCGAGCCCTGCGCCTACACTTCGCCTTTGCGTTTTGCACCTCTAGCTCAACGGCAGAGCAGTGGACTCTTAATCCATTGGTTCAGGGTTCGAATCCCTGGGGGTGCACCATCGAACGTCAGCGGTGTTCGGCCCCGCTGAGTGCCACCGAGATCTCGGCGGCCACTCGGGCGTTGTTCTCCGCGAGAGCGAGATTCGCCGGCACGCTCCGACCAGCGGTGGCCTCTCCGATTCGAGCCAGCACGAATGGCGTCACATCGGGTCCGGTGATGCCCGCTGAGGCACAATGTTCCAGAGCACCTTCGACCACTGCGTCGAGTTCGCGCTGATCGAGTTGTTCCGATTCGGGAATGGGAACCGTCAGCAGTGTGCCGCCATCGGCCCTCGCTCGATGCGCTCGGGCAACTTCTTCGGCGGTCTCCACTCGGTGCGCCACGGGAAAACCCGACGAACGCGTATAGAACGCGGGAAACCAGTCGTGACGCCAACCAAGTACCGGCACGCCGGATGTCTCGAGATATTCGAGGGTTCGTGCCAGATCGAGAAAAGCCTTCGCTCCCGCGCACACCGTCACGAGAGGATGACGCGCGATGGCCCCGAGGTCGGCCGAGACATCTCCAGAGACTTCAGAACCACGGTGGACTCCACCGATCCCACCGGTGGCGAACACTTCGATTCCAGCGGCGTCCGCGATGGCCAACGACGCCGACACGGTGGTGGCACCGAAATCCCACCTTTGCGCGACCGCCACACCGAGATCGCGTTCGGCGGCCTTGCGAGCCGAGCCGAGAATTCGTGGGTGTTCGCCGGAGTCGAGTCCGG
>JBEGQB010000225.1:0-3432 GCA_041181165.1 Actinomycetota bacterium | reverse complement strand
CTGCGCGTGAGCGAGCTGTGCAATCTCGACCTCGACGGCGTCGACCTACGTCGTGGTGTGGTGACGGTCTGGGGCAAGGGCGGAAAAGAACGACGGGTGCCGATGTCGCAGGCGGCCGTCGATGCGGTCCGTTCATGGATGACGGCGCGCCGGGAGGTCACCGGTGATGCCTCGGGAACGGCGCTCTTCCTCAACGGTCGCGGAGGTCGCATCGGTACGCGCGACGTCCGCAGAGTCGTCGACGAGCGCTGCCCATCCACGACACATCCACATGCCCTGCGCCACACCTTCGCCACTCACCTCCTCGACGGGGGAGCCGATTTGCGAATCGTGCAGGAACTGCTCGGCCACAGCGACGTGGCCACGACTCAGAGGTACACGCATGTGAGCAAGGAGCGTCTACGGTCGGTGTACACATCGACCCACCCACGCGCCTGACATGACCGAGACCGAAGAGAAGCCTTCCCGCGACACCCCCGCCATTCACCGTGCTTGGCAGCGCTGGGTCGACGAACGCGATCAGTCGGCCCGCGATGTCCTGATCGTTCACTACTCGCCGCTCGTGAAGTTCGTCGCTGGTCGTGTGGCGGCCGGGTTGCCCGCCGGTGTCGACACCGGTGAACTCGTCGGTACCGGGATCTTCGGTCTGATGGACGCGGTCGATCGCTTCGATCCGGCTCGCGGATTCAAATTCGAAACGTTCGCAGTGCCGCGGATCAAAGGCGCGATTCTGGATGGCTTACGGGCCATCGACTGGGTGCCCCGTACGATCCGTCAGCGTTCGCGGCAGATCGAGAATGCGGTGGCCGAACTCGGCAACCAACTGAAACGCGCGCCATCCGACGAGGAGATCGCCGCCCACCTCGAGATCACTGTCGACGAATTGGGCGAGTGGCTGAGCGCGGTTGCGGTGGCGAACGTCGGCCCCCTCGATCATGTCGTCACCGGTGGGGATGGTGAGCCCCGTCAACTGCCGGCATCGGGCGATCCACTGCCCGACGCCATGGTGGAGGACCGTGAAGTCAAGAAGATCATGAGGACCCAGATCCGTGAACTCCCCGAGAGGGAGCGCACCGTCGTCGCGCTCTACTACGACGAAGGAATGACCCTCTCCGAGATCGGGGACGTTCTCGGAGTGACCGAGAGTCGTGTCTCGCAGATTCATTCCAAGGCCGTGATCATGTTGCGCTCCCGTCTCTCGGCGGCCGGCATTCCCTGATCGACGCGCCCACATTCGGGTGTGCTCGTTGCTCTGGTTCGTGTGCTGTCGTCGGTCACTTCTTCGCTGATCCCGGCGATCACTTCGATCCTCACCACGTCCGCCACTGTCGTTCCGTTGTGCATCGCTACGCCGGTGAACGCACCGTTGGTGCGCGGTTATGAAGCCCCGTTGTGCACCTATTGCGTCGGACATCGAACTCTCGACTTCGCCGGCGACGACGCGGAGTCGGTGATTCTCGACGTCGTGGCACCGCTGGATGGGCGGGTGCGCTTCGCCGGCTTCGTGGTCCACATCTATTACGTATCGATCGCGCCCTCGATGGATCCGGCACGCACGGTCACCGTCGGCTGGAGTCCCGTCGAGATGTCGCCCGTCGAGATGTCATCCGTCGACATGACGATGGTCGACCGGGCAGCCCCGACCGATCCGGTCCGAGTCGGACACCCCGTGAGAGCTGGATCTCGGCTCGGAATCACGAGGGCTGGCTCGGTCGTGACCCTCAGCCTGCGCAACGAAAGTGGGGACTACGAGGACCCGGGGCCATACCTCGGCAGCCTGAAAGTCAGGGCTCGGTTGGTCCCGCTCGATGGCTCGGGTCGCCGACCTCCGCCTAGTGCCGTCTGCCGGCCCGTCCGGTAGCCTCACCGACGGCCCGGATACGGGTCGAACATCACTGCACGTCGCTCATCTGCGGTCGTTTCCCCCGGGAAGCGCGAGATGGCGTGCCGGCAACCGCAGTACCAGGAGGAACATAGCCATGGCCATCGTCACGATGCGTCAAATGCTGGAAGCCGGAGTCCACTTCGGCCACCAGACCCGTCGTTGGAACCCCAAGATGAAGCGATTCATCTTCGGCGAGCGTCACGACATCTACATCATCGACCTCGAGCAGACGCTCACCCGAGTCGAGATCGCGTACGCCTTCGTTCGCGATCTCGTCGCCAAGGGCGGAGACGTGCTCTTCATCGGGACCAAGAAGCAGGCCCAGGACCCGATCCGGGATTTCGCCAACAAGTGCGGCATGCCGTACATCAACGAGCGTTGGTTGGGCGGAATGCTCACCAACTTCGAGACCATCCACAAGCGCGTCCAGAAGATGCTCGAACTCGAGCGTCTGAAGGCATCGGGCGAGTTCGATCTGATGCCCAAGAAGGAAGCTCTGCTGAAGGATCGCGAACTCACCAAGTTGCAGAAGAACCTCTCGGGTATCCGCAACATGACGCGCCGTCCGGCGGCCGTCTTCGTGCTCGACACCAAGAAGGAACACATCGGGGTGACCGAGGCGAACAAGCTCGGAATCCCGGTCGTGGCCGTCGTCGACACCAATGTCGATCCCGATCTCATCCAGTTCCCGATTCCTGGCAACGACGACGCGATCCGCGCCAACGAACTCATGTGCAAGGTCATCGCCGAAGCCGTGCTCGAAGGTCGCTTCATCGCCGGTAAGGGCGGCGGAGTCGCTCAGGAGCGCACCGCCGAGGAGCAGGCGGCATTCGCCGCCAGCCAAGCCGATGCCCGCGCTCAAGCGGCGGCTGCGCAGGCCGAGCGCGAAGCGCGTCTCGCGGCGCAGAAGGCGGCTGCCCCCGCCGAGGAGGCGTGATGTCGTTCACCGCCAAGGATGTCCAGACTCTGCGCCAGGCAACCGGCGCCGGAATGATGGATTGCAAGAAGGCTCTCGAGTCCACGAGCGGCGACATGGAAGCCGCCAAGCAGTGGCTTCGCGAGAAAGGCTTGGCAGCTTCGGCCAAACGCGACGACCGCGAGAACACACAGGGCGTCGTCGCTCTCGTGATCAAGAACGGTGTCGGCGCCATCGTGAAGTTGAAGTGCGAGACCGACTTCGTGGCCGGCAGCGATCAGTTCAAGGGCGAGGCCGACGCACTGGCGAACCTCGTTGCCGAAAAAGGTGAGGGCGCGGTGGCCGAGCGGGCGGCGATTCTCGAGGATCTGAAGATCACCCTCAAGGAGAAGATCGAACTCGGTGAGATCGCGCGGATCGCCGCGGGATCCGGCAACATCATCGATAGCTATCAACACATCCAAGGTGGCCGAGGGGTCAACGCCGTTCTCGTGGAGATCGAAGGTGGCAACGCCGACCTCGCCCACGACATCGCCGTGCACATCGCCTTCGCTCGCCCGAAATATCTGAAGCGGGACGAAGTTCCGGCCGACGTCGTGGAGAAGGAGCGGGCCACGCTCGAGACCATCTC
>JBEGQB010000224.1:0-3448 GCA_041181165.1 Actinomycetota bacterium | reverse complement strand
GATCGAAGATCGTTCCACGAGCGGCCGGAACGGTGAGGTAGGTCTCACGCTGGGCCACGCCGGCGGCCCGCAAGCGGGAACCACTGAAGAACTGAAGGTTGAGCAACTGCCCGACGAATGCCGCGAACACCAGAAGAACCGCCACGAAGGCAACCTGCACACGACGCCGCGGGCTTCCCGACTTCCACCCGCCTAAGGTGAACCAACCCGGGGCGCGACGCGGAGTCCGCTGACGAACGGTGCGGGAACGGGAGGTCGTGGCAGAGGTGCGGGACCCCGCGGCCGATCGAGACGTCGAACGTGATGTCGAACGTGACGGGGTCCGTGACGGGGTCCGTGACGAGGTAGTCCGGGATGTCGTGCGACGACCAGAGCTGCGAGGACGACTCGACTTGCTCGTCACGGTTTGCCCCCGACGATCGACTTGAATTCCCCGTAGGCACTGAACGGATCGGCGGAGGTTTCCAGAAGCTCCGGATCAAGACCACCCGTCGACACCAAGACCTGGGCCACGGTGATCGGGTCCACGGAAGTGAAGTCGGCTCCGCTTCCCGGCTCCATTCCGAGTGCCAAGGCATTGGCTTCGAGTCGTCCCGGTTCGCGAAGTGCCGAACGCTCGACGCGCAGTGCGTTGTAGCGATCACGCTCGGACTGGATCTGGGCCTCGATGCGATCGATTCTCAACTGCCGCTCGGCAAGGCGGGTCTGGAACGACACCACGGCCAACATGATCACGACGAGTCCGATCACCACTGTGAGAACGGTCAGGATCGCTCTCCGGCTGGCCGTACTGGCCGATCGACCATTGACCGCCTTGGCGATCTTCGACGATGGCCGGCGCTTGGTGACCTTCTTGGGAGCTGGCTTGAGCTGACCGGCTTTGCGCTGTTCGGGGCCACGTGTTGCGACCTGACGGGACTTCGGTGCCCGAGCGCTTGCCACGCGGCTGGTGGTCGATGTTGCGCGAGCCATCAGAGGGCCTCGGCCACTCGGAGTCGGGCTGACGAACTTCGAGGGTTGCTCTTCTGTTCGGCATCGGACGGCTTGCGCGGCGACCGCACGATCTTGACGGTTGGCCGCGCGCCGCAAGCGCACGGAAGTTCGGTCGGACACGCGCACCCACCGGTGGAGTGGAAGCGGAAGCGTTCCTTGACGATTCGATCCTCCCCGGAGTGATACGAGAGCACGACGATTCGACCACCGGCGGCGGTCCGCTCGATCGCCTTGTCGAGGGCCACCGGAAGGACTTCAAGTTCACGATTGACGGCGATGCGAAGCGCCTGAAAACTCCGTTTTGCGGGATGCCCGCCGCGCCGCCGAGCCGGAGCCGGAATAGCCGACGCGATGATTTCGGCCAGTTCGGTCGTGGTCGAGATTGGACGCGCTGCGCAGATCGCCCGAGCGATTCGACCAGCGAAGCGTTCGTCGGCGAAATCACGGAGGAGATTCGCCAGCTCCTGCTCGGACGACTCGTTCACGAAGTGCTGGGCGCTGCGACCCTCACGGCGATCCATGCGCATGTCGAGCGGGGCGTCCGAACGATACGAGAACCCGCGTTCTCCTTCGTCGAATTGGTGAGACGACACTCCGAGATCGAAGAGAGCGCCCGACAACTCCGAAACGCCCTGAGCATCCATGGCCGCATCGAGTTCGTCGAACCGCACATGAGCGAACCGCACGCGATCACCGAAGTTCGCCAATGCCGAACGGGCGGCGGCGATCGCCGCTTCATCGCGATCAAGACCAAGAATCGAGAGATCGGAACGCGAGTCGAGCAGAGCCCTGGCATGTCCGCCCCCACCAAGAGTCGCATCGAGAACGCAGCCAGATGGAACCGAGGCGAAGGCGTCGACGATCTCGGCGACCATGACGGGCTGGTGCTCGAAGATGGCGGCCGACATCACAACTCGTCTCCCGCAATCGCTTCGGTGCCAACGGCCAACATGCGGTCGAATCGCGAGGGTTCCCAAATCTCCACTCGGTCGAATGCGCCAGCAACGATCACTCGGCTGTTCGGGGTCAGGCCGGCGTATGACCGCAGACCTTCGTCGATCGTCACTCGACCCTGAGCATCCACCTGAACCTCGACCATGCTCGACGCCAGGGCGCGTCGCTCCTGCTCGCTCTTCTCGCCCCTCTTCACAGCTGCCGTGATGTCGTTGGCGATCGACTCGGACACCTCAGCGGTGACGACGGCGATGCACTTGTCCTGACCGAGAACCAGATAACAGCGAGGCTCCAGGCGGTTCCGGAAGGACGCCGGAAGCGCAAGTCGACCCTTGGGGTCGAGCTGCCGCTCGTGACGTCCGACGAATACCTGCACTTCTTGCCCCTCGCTGCCTCGTGGTGGTCCTTCTACTCTGCTCCCCACTTCCCCCCTCTGTCAACCACTTTCCCCCTTTTCGCGCCACTTTCTTCCCTGCGCCCCCCTCCGGGCTGATTTCTGCCTCAAGGTCCGGGGCCGACGAGCCGATACCCGGACGTGTTTCGACGCCTGGTAACCGGACTCACGCTGGGGGTTCTCACCGTCGCCGCGCCCTTGTCGACGTCTGTCCCGCTCCACCACTCCGCTGCCCTGGCCGCGCCCAACAGTCCGGCGCTGCCCCGACTCGGTGACCGTGGCGACTCCGTCGTCGGTTTGCAAAAGGCCCTCATCGCCAAAGGGGTCCGCGTACCAGGGGGTGCCGATGGAATCTTTGGTCAGGGCACCCAGGCGGCGGTACGTGTTTTCCAGGAGTCGGTGGGCCTCCCGACAACCGGGGTCGTCGACGCCATCACCGGTCATCTCCTCGGGCTGGCTCCTGCCCCGGCCCTTCCCACCGCCGGTCAGCGCGGTGATGCGGTGCGCGCCCTCCAACAAGCACTCATCGATGCCGGGGTCACGGTTCGCGGCGGCGCCGACGGGATCTTCGGCAATGCAACGACCACGGCAATCCGCAATTTCCAGAACTCGAAGAACCTTCCCGCGACCGGCGTCGTCGACGTGATGACCGCCATCGCTCTCAAGGTCCTGCCCGTCTCGAACGCCTCGACGAACACGGGCGCGCCGACGGATGCGCCTTCGACGTCGTCGGCGAACGTTTCTCCCTACGCAGCAATCGGCGAGCGCAGCCAACGCGTCACGGTGTTGCAAAAGGCCCTGATCGCCGCGGGAGTCACCGTTCGTGGCGGGGCCGACGGAATCTTCGGCAATGCGACTGCTACCGCCATTCGCACCTATCAGGAGTCAGTTGGCTTGGCGGCCAGTGGACGACTCGATGAGCCGACGGCGCAATTACTCGGTTTGATCGCCGCACCGGATCTCCCGCGCCGAGGCGACTCATCCGATTCCGTCCGCGCTGTTCAGAAAAAACTCATCGGTCTTGGGTTCCGCGTCACCGGCGGCGCCGACGGCATGTTCGGATCGGCCACGACTCAGGCGATCTCGGCATTCCAACGAGAGCGTGGC
>JBEGQB010000223.1:0-3460 GCA_041181165.1 Actinomycetota bacterium | reverse complement strand
AGAACTTCTCCCAGAAACCCTTGGTCTGCGGGATGTGCTGCTTGCGGTACTTGCCGAGGTACTTACCATCGGCGTCGATCACCGCGGCCGTGTTGTAGTACGTGCCGGGCTGCGTGACCTCGTACATCGGGAGCACGAGCACCATGCCGGTCTCCTTGGCGAGGCTCTGGAACCGTTGGGTGGTCGGGCCATCGGGGATGTACTCGGTGTAGCCGTAGTACTCGACTTCCTGGACCTGACAGAAGTACGGGCCGTAGAAGAGTTCCTGGAAGCACATCACCTGTGCTCCTTGCTTGGCGGCTTCGTGCACGGCCGCCTCGTGCTTGTCGATCATGGCCTCTTTGCTGCCCGGCCAATCGGTCTGCAGCAACGCCGCTCTCACAACGTCAGTTGAACCCACGGTGTCTCCCCACGAGCCGGTGATCTTTCACCGACCATAGGAACACTAATTTACGCCGACCGGACTCCAAAAGAGCAGGTCAGGGGCTCTGGTCAGTAACCGCCACCGATCTTTCCGTGGTCCCAGGAAACGATCCGTTCCACATCGATCTGGATACCGAGGCGTTTCCGAGCCTGCGCCTCGAGGAACGGCATGGCGGCATCGCTGATGGCGCCTTCGCCGTTGTACTTGAGGCCGACCGCCTTGCCGATCGCCAGGATCGTGTCGTAGTCCTCGATGATGCGAGCCGTTCCCACGAGTTCGAGTCCCTTCAGGGATTCGTAGGAATCGCCGCTCTCGATCAGTCCGGTGATCTTGGCGTCGCGGCGCAGGTTGAGGATCTTCTGGCTCTTCCCGAACGTCCAGAACGTGACCTTGCCATCCATCACCACGTACCACATGGCCACCAGGTGTGGGTGTCCGCTCGGACCGATGGTCGCGATGTTGAGAACCTTCTGATCCTCGAGGTATGCCGCAATCTCGGCATCGGTCATGGTGATGGAAGCCCGTTTGTTCGCCATGCGCCGACCCTAGACGAGGTGGGGCGGACGACCGCCACCAACCACACTCGAACCCCATCAACCGCCATCAACCGCGATCGACCCCGCGTGCAGTGGGCAGTCGTTGGGGCGTCTGCGCTACCTTGATCGTCGTGGTTTCGACCCCTTCCCCCACTTTGCAGCTCGATCCGCTCGGTGACGAGGCCCGGCCCCTCGCCGAGTGGCTCACCACGTTCCACCTCGCATCGGTCGTCCTCGACCCCTACACCAACGAGAGTTCGTGGGTCCTTCCCGCGGCGGCGCGCATCATGCGCGGTTTCGCCGGCGCCGCCGTACGAGTGAACTTCATCGTCACCGCCAACGACGACGACGCCAAAGCCTTCCTCGGACCGCTCGCCAAGGAGTTCCTGGTCTTCACCGACCCCGACCGCTCGATCGTGCGAGGACTCGGCCTCTCATCGTTGCCCGCGTTCGTGTTCCTGCAGTCCGACGGTTCCGTGCCGGCCCATGCCGAGGGTTGGGATCCGCTCGCTTGGCGCGCCGTGGCCAAGACCATCGCCGAGACCACCTCGTGGTCCGTGCCGGCCATTCCTGCTCCCGGCGATCCGGCGTCCTTCCACGGCACGCCGGCCCTTGGCTGATCACGCGTCACCTCCGCTGACCGATCTTCCGATCGAAGACGTCGTCGAAGAACTTCGCTCACGACTCGCGACTTCCAACAACGTCGTGCTGGTCGCACCACCGGGTGCCGGCAAGACGACTCTTCTCCCCCTACGCCTCCTCCACGAACCGTGGCTCGGCGACCAGCGGATCGTGATGCTCGAACCGCGTCGACTGGCCGCGCGCGCCGCCGCCCGACGTCTGG
Organism: Actinomycetota bacterium; assembly: GCA_041181165.1. Lineage (GTDB taxonomy): Bacteria > Actinomycetota > Acidimicrobiia > Acidimicrobiales > Ilumatobacteraceae > Casp-actino8. The sequence goes on along the minus strand of JBEGQB010000223.1, from coordinate 1,656 downwards.
CCTCACTGATCGGCGAGGAACCCGGAGCAACCGTCGGCTACCAGACACGCGACGAACGACGTATCGGTGCGTCCACCCGGATCGAAGTCGTGACCGAAGGAATCCTCACCCGCCGACTGCAGAACGATCCGGAACTGCCCGGCGTGGGTCTCGTGATCTTCGACGAAGTGCACGAACGAAACGTGCCGACCGACATCGGGCTCGCACTCTGCCTCGACACGCAGACGAACTTGCGACCCGATCTGCACATCCTCGCCATGTCGGCGACGGCGGCCGCCGAACAGTTCGCCCGACTACTCGGACGTGATGCAGTGGCCCCGATCGTGACGAGTGAAGGCCGACAGTTCCCCGTGGACATTCGCTGGTGTCCACCCGGCAAACAACAGAGGCTCGACGACGCAGTGGCCGACACGGTGCAGCGCGCACTGCGCGAGAACGAAGGTGAAATCCTCGTCTTCCTGCCGGGTATCGGCGAGATCAATCGTCTCGCCGATCGACTCGAACACCTTGCGACCGACGGAGTTGATGTGCACCGGCTCGCCGGAGCGTTGTCGGCCGCCGAACAGGATCACGCGCTCGCGCCGTCGCCACCGGGTCGTCGACGCATCGTTCTGTCGACCGACATCGCCGAGACGAGCCTCACCGTCGACGGCGTGAGCGTCGTGGTCGACGCCGGCCAGGCTCGGGTCCCGGTGTACGACACGCGAACGGGCATGACACGGCTCACCACCATCCCGACGTCGCGCGCTTCGGCCGATCAGCGCGCCGGACGCGCCGGACGACTCGGCCCCGGCGTCGCCTACCGTATGTGGAGCAAACTCGAGCACGGCACGCGTCGAGCGCATCTGGCTCCCGAGATCACTCGCGTCGATCTGTGCGGTGTCCTGCTCGAAGTGAGCGCCTGGGGTACACCGATCGACGACCTCGCCTTCATCGATCCTCCGACGGCAACTTCGATGGAGCAGGCCGCCGATCTCTTGCGCCTTCTCGGTGCGATCGACGACGACGGCCGGCTCACGCCGAGTGGCCGGCGCATCCTGACGGTGCCCGTTCACCCACGTCTGGCGCACATGATCACCGAAGCATCAGAGTTCGATCGTCCGCTGGCGTGCGTGATCGCCGCGCTACTCGACGACCGCGACGTCGTGCGGGGTCGACCCGATGACGTTCCCGTCGATGTTTCCTGGCGCATCCGGGCGGCGATCGGCGAGGTCTTCGACGAGCGCATCGATCGACGTGGAGTGGCCCGCTGGCGCGAGCGATCCGACGACTTGGCCCGACGAGTCGGTGTCCGCATCGATTGGTCGTCGATCGAACCCGAACACGCCGGGCGTGTTCTGCTGCTCGCCTATCCGGATCGCCTCGCCAACCGTCGCCAACCCGGACAGTTCCAGATGCGCAATGGTTCGGCGGCGTGGTGCCGACCGACCGATCCGCTCGCCGAGGAGTCCTTCGTGGTGGCCGCCGACCTCGACGGTGATCGCAAGAACGCGCGCGTGCGGATGGCCGCGGTTGTCGACGAATCGGATATTGCATCGGCCATCACCGACGACGTGATCGAAGAAGTCACGATCGTGTTCGACAAGGAACGGCGCGATCTCGTGGAACGTGTCGTACGACGGGTGGATCGAATGCGATTGTCGGAAACCACTCGAC
>JBEGQB010000222.1:0-3466 GCA_041181165.1 Actinomycetota bacterium | reverse complement strand
GGGCATCGGCTACGACTGGCGCTCGCTGGTCGCGGCCACCGAGGCTGCCGAACTCGACGACGAGCTCCAGCGCCTCATCGCACTCCCCGTCGACTGAATCCCTGCTCAGGGACTCGACGAAACCTTGGGTTGCACGATGTTGTTGCGCGCCCCGAAGTCGGTCGGTAGGGTCAGCGACGTGACGACTCTGTTGGGCCTCCTTCTTACGTAGGGCGAGCGCCCCATATCGCGTTCGCCGAACCCCGTGCGCACCAGCGCCGGGGTTTTTTGTTTGCCCGACCGCCACGCCGACCAAAGGACATCCGATGAACCAGAAACGACATTCGCAGTTCGTGAACAAGGGCCGCGGTCGCATGCCCTTCGAGAAGTACTCGGCTTTCGTCCCGCTCGTCCTCCACGATCGCACCTGGCCCAACACCGTGATCACCAAGGCACCCATCTGGTGCTCGGTCGATCTGCGCGATGGCAACCAGGCCCTCATCGATCCGATGGACCCGGAACGCAAGCGTCGAATGTTCGAGGTTCTGGTCTCCATGGGCTTCACCGAGATCGAAGTCGGCTTTCCGTCGGCGAGCCAACCCGACTTCGATTTCGTACGACAGATCATCGAACAGAAGATCTGTCCCGACGAAGTGTGGATCCAGGTCCTCGTGCAGAGTCGTGACGAACTCATCGAGCGCACGTACGAATCGTTGAAAGGAGCGAAGCGCGCGATCGTCCACTTCTACAACTCGACCAATCCGCTGCAGCGGGAGGTCGTGTTCAATCTCGACAAGGCGGGCATCAAGGACATCGCCGTCCACGCCGCACGTACCTGCAAGTCGCTCGAACCGACACTCGTCGGAACCGACGTGCGCTACGAGTATTCGCCCGAGAGTTTCACCCTCACCGAGCCCGAGTTCGCGATCGAGGTGTGCGAGGCCGTGATGGACGTGATCCAGCCGACGCCCCAGAAACCACTCATCTTGAACCTGCCGGCCACCGTCGAGTGCTACAGCCCGAACGTCTACGGCGATGTGATCGAGTGGTTCGGCCGCACGATCAAGAACCGCGAAGCAGTCGTCATCAGTCTTCACCCGCACAACGACCGCGGCTGCGCGGTGGCGGCGGCGGAGTTCGGCGTCATGGCCGGTGCGGATCGCGTGGAGGGCACTCTCTTCGGCAACGGTGAACGCACGGGCAACGTCGACATCGTCAATCTGGCCATGAACCTCTTCGTCAACGGCGTCGATCCCGAACTCGACATCAGCGATATCGACGCTCTGCGTCGCACCGCCGAGTACTGCAATCGTCTTCCGGTGCATCCGCGCCATCCCTACGTCGGCGACCTCGTGTACACGGCGTTCAGCGGCAGTCACCAGGACGCGATCAAGAAAGGCTTCGAGGCGATCGACAACAAGGCGACCGCTCAAGGCCGACCGGCGGGCACCTACGACCAATGGGGAGTGCCGTATCTGCCCCTCGACCCCAAGCATCTCGGCCGCACCTACGAAGCGGTGATCCGCGTGAACAGCCAGAGCGGCAAGGGTGGAGTGGCCTACGTGATGAAGACCGAGCACGGCTTCGACCTTCCTCGACGTCTGCAGATCGAATTCTCGAAGAACATCCAGCACATCACCGAAGATCTCGGGACGGAGATCAGCCCGCTCACGATGTGGGACGCCTTCCGCACCGAGTACTTGTCCGACTCTCCCCGCTTCGTTCTGGAGAGCCATGAGATGCGCAGCCAGTCGTCGAATGGTGGCAAGACGTCCATCACCGCGCAGCTCACGATCGACGGTCGGCATTGCACGATCACCGGTGAGGGGAATGGACCGATCGACGCTTTCGTGTCGGCCATGCGGACCGGACTCGATGCGAGTATCGATGTCGTCGACTACACGGAGCACGCCATCGGCAAGGGCTCCGAAGCCCGAGCGGTCGCGTATGTCGAGACCGTCAACGGTGCCGGTGACGTCCTGTGGGGTGTGGGAACCGACGAGAACACGGTGACGGCCGCCCTTCGTGCCGTGCTGTCGGCTCACGAACGCCACCAGTCCGGCGACTGACGACTATCGTCTTGCGCCAGCGGGCCGGTTCGGCCGCACGGAGAGGAGTGATCCATGCGGGTCAAGGTTGATTACGACATCTGCGCGTCCACCGGATCGTGCGTGCAGGTCTGCCCCGAGGTCTTCGAAGTCCGCAGCGATGGATATCTGTACGTGCTGCAAGAGGAGCCGGGCGAGGAACTCCGCGAGAAGGTGGAGCAAGCGGCCGATCTTTGCCCCACCGCGGCCATCACGGTCGAGGGCTGAGTCAGCGGTCGTGGGATTCCACGACAAGTTGCGCTCCGCGTGGCGCACCACCGACTCGATGCTGTGCGTCGGGCTCGATCCTGATCTCGGCAAATTTCCTTCGACGGTCGAGCGCAACGGACCGGGCGTCCTCGACTTCTGTCGCCGAATCGTCGACGCGACCTCGCACACGGCTTGTGCCTTCAAACCTCAGATCGCCTACTTCGCCGCCATCGGAGCCGAACGCGAGCTCGAGGAACTCTGCACCCACATCCGCACGAACCACCCCCAGTCCGTTCTGATTCTCGATGCCAAACGCGGCGACATCGGACCGACCGCCGAGCGCTATGCCATCGAAGCCTTCGAGCGCTACGGAGCCGACGCCGTCACCGTCAACCCGTACCTCGGAACCGACTCACTCGAACCGTTCTTCGCCCGACGCGACAAAGGTGTGATCGTGCTGTGTCGCACCTCGAATCCCGGCAGCGGCGATCTGCAGTCGCTCGATACCGATGGAACTCCTCTGTACGAACGCGTCGCCCAATTGGCGGTCGAGCGCTGGTCGTCGATGGGTGAAGTCGCGCTCGTCGTCGGTGCCACGTATCCCACCGAGTTGGCCCGGGTCCGATCGATCGTCGGCGACCTTCCTCTCCTCGTTCCCGGAATCGGCGCGCAAGGCGGGGATGTGGCAGCCACGGTGCGAGCCGGTCGGACCACCGACGGCTACGGCATGATGATCAACTCATCGCGCGCCATCCTCTATGCGTCATCGGATGATGATTGGATCGACGCCGCTCGACGAGAAGCCGAGCGCACCAGTGAGGAGATTCGCGCCGTTCAGGCGTGAAGAACGTGCACGCTGACGATGCCAGCCGACTGGCGCAGCGTGTCGAGAACCCCTTCGGGAACCGGTCCGGAGGGAGCGATGACCATGAGCGCCGAACCGGGTTCGTTCGTCCGACCAACATCCATGTCGTTGATGTTCACGCCGGCGTTGCCGAGGACGGTGCCGACGAGACCGATCACACCTGGTCGGTCGTCGTTGCGCACGACGAGCATGTTCTCGGCCGGTGGGACATCGGTGGTGTGATCCTCGATCATGACGAGGCGTGGCTCGCCGCGTCGTCCGGTGAGAGTGCCGGCAATGCTGTGGCCACCACCCCGCAGGGTCACGAGGTTCACGTAATCATGCG
>JBEGQB010000221.1:0-3469 GCA_041181165.1 Actinomycetota bacterium | reverse complement strand
CCTTCTCGGATCACACGAATGCCGATCCCCTCGCTCTGCGCCGAGACGAAGTGCTCGACTTCGCCCTCGTAGACACGCACCTCGGTCGACAACGAACGACTCACGTAGGCCTCGACTTGTTCGCCGAGACGGGCCATGGCCACGACCTGGTCGGCGATGGCGAGCAGTTCTCCGCTTCGATCGGGACTGCTCATGCCGCGGTGCCGCCGATGGTGAGCGACTTCACTCGCAGCGTCGGCTGACCGTCGCCGACAGGCACGCCTTGGCCGTCCTTGCCACACGTTCCGGGATTACCCATGGCGAAGTCGTTGCCCAACCGGTCGATGTCGCGCAACACCTGCGGTCCGTTGCCGATGAGATTCCCCTCGCGAAGCGGTTCGGTGATCTCGCCGTTCTCGATCAGGTACGCCTCGGTCATCCCGAAGACGAAGTCACCGGTGGCAGTGTTCACGCTTCCACCGCCGAGGTGGGCGACGTACACGCCCGACGGAGTGTCCCGGATGATGTCGTCGGGGTTCTCTTCGCCGTTCAACACGTACGTGTTGGTCATGCGCACCATCGGCAGGTCCTGATACGACTGTCGGCGTCCGTTGCCACTCTGACGACGACCCTCTTTGCGCGCACGCAGAAAATCCCACATGTAGTCGGTCAGCACGCCGTTCTCGATGAGGACGTTGTATTGCGAAGGGTGTCCTTCGTCGTCGATGGCGATCGCTCCCCACTCGTGAGTCATGGTGCCGTCGTCCACTAGTGTGACGAGCGGCGACGCCACCAGCTCACCGACCTTTCCGCGATACACACTGGCGCCTTTGGCCACCAGATCGGCTTCCAGCCCATGACCGCAGGCTTCGTGAAAGAGGACTCCACCACTTCCGGCCTTGATCACGACCGGCATGGATCCTGACGGCGCCGGACGGGCCTTCAACTTGGTGAGAGCTCGTTGGGCGGCGATCCGAGCGATCTCTTCCACCTGAACCTTGTCGAAGAGCTCGAAGCCCATGGTGTGACCAACCGAGTCGTAACCGGTTTGCATACCGGTGTCGCCGTTGGCCACTGCACTCACGCGCAAGAGCGTGCGCACCCGCTCGTCTCGCGCCACCAGTCCATCGCTGTTCGCAATGACGATGCGCGTCCGACCATCCGAGTAGCCGGCTGAGACCTGAGTGATCGCCGCCCCCGTCGAGCGAGCCGAATCATCGACCCGACGAAGAAGTTCAACCTTGGCCGACTTCGGCACACCCGAAGGATCGACATCGATCGGACTCACCGTCTTGGTGGCTCGCTCGGTCAGGGCCACGACTCGCGTTCCACCGTCCCCCTGTCGGGCAGCCTCCGCCGCCACCTTGGCCGCCGCAACAAGACCTGCTTCCGAGAGATCGGCCGTGTGGGCGAAGCCCGTCGTCTCACCATGGATGACCCGAATACCTGCGCCGCGGTTGCGGCCCGAGGACATCTGCTCGATGCGACCGTCATCCAGGCCGACACTCGTCCCGCGCCAATCGGAGGCGAACACCTCGGCGAATTCGGCGCCAGTGCGCAGCCCAGCGGACAGGACTCGTTCCAGAACTTCGTTGTCGATCACGTCTCGCACACTACGAGACAAGCGCGGCCGGCGAAGCGACGCGTCGGCGTGTCAGGCGCCCCACGCCAACGGCCGCCACCATGCAAAACGCTCCGGCGATCACAAAGGCCGGCTTGTACGAGCCGGTGAGATCGCGCAACCAGCCAGCCCCCCAAGCGGCGATCGCGGCTCCGGTCTGATGACCCGCGAAAACCCATCCGTACACCAGCGGCCCGCGCGACACACCGAAGCGATCGATGCACAGAGCAACAGTTGGTGGCACGGTCGCCACCCAATCGAGTCCGTAGAACACCATGAAACCCACGAGTCCGAGACCGCGCGTCGAGAGCACTGGATCGAGGATCAGGAGACTCAACCCTCGCAATGCGTAGTACGCAACGAGAAGACGCGCCGGGTCATGACGATCGGTGAGCCACCCCGAGGCAAGGGTTCCCGCCACATCGAACAAGCCGATCAACGCCAAATACGAAGCCGCGGAGGTCGCGGTGATGTCGTGATCGTGCGCGGCCGACAGGAAATGAGTCTGGATCAGGCCGTTGGTCGAGAGTCCGCAGACGAGAAAGCTGCCGGCGAGGATCCAGAAGATGTGGCTTCCACGAGCATCGCTCAAAGCATCGAAAGCGGTACGAACCGGGCGCTGGATCGGCGCGGGTGCTTCGTAGTCGATGTTCGCACCAACCGGCAATGCTCCGACATCGGACGGGTGGTTGCGCAGGAAAAGCGCAACAAGAGGCACCACCGACAACGCGCTCAGTGCGATGACAATCCCGACCCAACGCCAGCCATGCGCATCAGCCACCCGCGTCAACAAGGGAAGAAAGACCAGTTGGCCACTCGCAGTCGCTGCGGTGAGGGCTCCCGTCACGAGTCCTCGATGTTTCACGAACCAGCGTCCAGCAACGTTGGACGCAAAGACAGTGGCCAGACAACCTGATCCCGCACCGACGACCACTCCCCACAACAAGTACATCTGCCAGGGACGTTGGATCTGTGTGGTGGCGAGCGCGCCCATTGCGATGACCAACAAGGCAACGACGGTGACCGCCCGCAATCCGAAGCGGCTCTGCAACGCAGCGGCGAACGGTCCGATGAACCCGAAGAGAAGAACGTTGACGCTCACTGCAAAGCCGATCACCCCCCGCCCCCAGCCGAATTCGTCGTGCAAAGGATCGATCAGAATCGCCGGCGCCGAACGGAATCCCGCTGCCCCGAAGAGCGCCACGAAAGCGACGACAAAGACCACCCAGGCGTAATGCACGCGCGATCGACGACCCATCACCCCGCAGACAGTAATCACGGAGACCTCGAGCCCAGACGCCGACATCACCTCGTGAACTCAGTGCACCACCTCGAATCCGCCTAGATTCCACGTGTGGAAACGCAGCCGATGGACACCGTGCAGGCCCGCGTTCACCGCACCCATTGGTGGAAAGAAGCGCTCATCATGGGTGGCTTCTACCTCGTGTATTCCTGGAGTCGGAATCTCTTCGGATCCGCTCGTCTGGCCGCCGACGGCATTCCGGAGCAGGCGTTCAACAACGCCGAGCGGCTCATTCGTTTCGAGCGGCTCATCGGCCTCTATCACGAAGAGTCCGTGCAGGACTGGTTCCTGTCGCATTCGTGGTTCATCCGCTTCTGGAACACCTACTACGGGACGGCCCACTTCGTCGTGACGCTCGCCGTCTTCTGGATTCTTTTCTTTCGCCGACCCGAAGTGTTCCCCCAATGGCGCAACACACTCGCCATCACCACTGCCTTGGCGATCGTCGGTTTCTCACTCTTTCCGGTGATGCCACCACGGCTCCTCGATGCTCCATGCCCGAAAGACGGGGGTTACGGCGGCCAATGCATCACGAGCCCTCTACGTGACGAGGGCGCCGACGGTCT
>JBEGQB010000220.1:0-3484 GCA_041181165.1 Actinomycetota bacterium | reverse complement strand
CGACGACGTCGGCCGGGCCGACGAGATCTTCCATCGAGCCGACAACGGTGGCGAACGGCAGAGCCGCTGCGACTTCGGAACGTCGTGCCGGATCGGCAACCGCCACGACCTCGGGGCGGAACTCGATGGCTTGGGCGATCAGGGTCGTGATCGACGACGAGACACCGAGGCCGACCACTCGAAACCGATCGGGTTCGGCTCGAACGACGTCGAGGGTCTGGGTCCCAATGGAGCCGGACGAACCGGCGATCGACACTCGTACGGCACTCACGACGACCTCATTCTCGCACCGATCCGATTCGAATGGTCGGTCGGGTCAGAGTCGAATTACCTGTGACGCAGGTGACCTGATCAGGAGGTGTACGGCTCGAGGACCTGCAAGAGGTAGTACGCCGCCGGCAGCACGAAGAGGAATCCGTCGAAGCGATCGAGCACTCCCCCATGGCCGCGAATCAGAGTGCCGAAGTCCTTGATGTTGAGGTTGCGCTTGAACATGCTCTCGACCAGATCGCCAAGTGGGGCGAGGATGGCGATGACGATGGCGAGGAGCAAGGCTTCGCTGATGTCGTTCCAGGTGTCGCTCTGCAGACTGACGACGATGACCGCCACGAGCGTGGCCAACCCGCCACCGAGGAAACCCTCGAGGGTCTTGTTGGGGCTGATCCATTCACGTAGCGGAGTTCGACCGGCGGCCGAACCGACGAACAACGCGCCAACATCGTTGGCCACGACACCAACCGCCATGATGAAGAGCGTGTCGGTGCCGGCATGACCTAGGCCCGAGACGTTCGAAACTCCGGCGATCAGAGCGGCATACGAACCCATGAGCCCGATCCAGAGAACACCGAGCGACGTGATGGCGATATTCGGCACCGGGCTCGCCGACACTCCACCGGCTCCGACGAAGGTGGCTCCCGACGCCATCAGCGCAAGCGTCAGCACCAACGGCAAGGCTCCCTCGCCCACCCAATAGGCAGAGAGTGGTGCCGCGATACATGCAGCGATACCGACGATGATCGCCGGGCTGTAGCCGCTCTCGGTGACTTTGTCGAAGAACTCGACCGCCGCCAGACCGCACACGAGGACGACGATGGCGAGAACTGCGACGGGCTTCCACATGAGTGCACCGATGAATGCAGCCGCGATGATGAGCCCGGCGGTGACCGCCGAGGGCATGTCGCGCCCCGCAGTTCCGCCGGCCGACCCGCGAGGTGCCGGACGACGCACATCGGGACGAGGGCGCGGACCGCGCTCGGTGACCGGACGCGGTCGACTCCCCGTCACCGGTCGGCCTTGCGTGTCGTCCCCAGTGATCGTGACCCGACCAGTGCGACGCGTGTCGGCGGTGTCGGCCGAACGACGAATCATCGGTCCCGACGCGGTGGTGTCGTCACCACGGCGCAACGGACCGCTCGGTTCGCGACGCACGGGGGCCGACGGATCGCGTCGAACGCCTCCGCTCGGTTCACCAAGACGTACTCGGGGTCGACCTCCACTCGAATCCACGGGGGTCGGAGCAGGACGGTCAGGGATGGGGCGTGGCGCCGCACCCGAATACGAGCCCCAGACATCGACGTCGTCAGTCTCGTCGTCGTCGGTTGCGTCGTCGGTCCGGCCGGTGTCGCCGAACGACGACGTCTCGGGGCGCGGACGCGGAGCCGAACCCGTGCTCGACTCGGGGAAGAGACGCGGGACTTCACCCGTCGGGGGTTCGGTCCAATGCGGAAGAGTGCTCGAGTCGGTATCACCGAAACTCAGCGGAGCCGGTTCGTCGTCGGAGAACCGAAGTTCGCCGAAGTCGTCGTTCTCGTCATCGTGGTCATCACCCGTGCGCCGCCACATGTCGTCGCTCATCGGACTGTCCTCCCGGTTTCAGACTTCGAGCAGTTCTTGCTCTTTCTTGGCCACGGCCTTGTCGATGTGCTCGATGTGGTCGTGGGTGATCTTTTCGAGTTCTTTCTCGGCCCGCTCGAGTTCGTCGGCCGAAATGTCGCCCGCCTTCTCGGCGGTCTCGAGATGCTTGCGGGCATCCCGTCGCACGTTGCGAACCGCGACGCGGCCGTCCTCGGCCATGTTCTTGACGAGCTTCACGTAGTCCCGACGGCGCTCCTCGGTCAGAGCCGGGAAATTGAGTCGGATCACGGTGCCGTCGTTCGACGGCGACATCCCGAGATCGGAGTCGCGGATCGCCTTCTCGATGGCGCCGAGTGCGCCGCGATCGTGCGGCTTCACGACCAGCATGCGAGCTTCGGGAACCTGGAATCCGGCCAGCTGCTGCAAAGGAACGTCGGCACCGTAGTAGTTGACCATCAACTTCTCGACCAGTGCGGGCGTGGCACGACCCGTACGCACCGTCGTGAACTGTGACTGGGCGTGCTCAACGGCCTTGTCCATCTTGTCGATGGCTTCGAGCAGGATGTCGTCGGTCACCCGACCAGCGTACCTACGGGCTGACCCTCCAGAACGGATCTGATGTTGCCCGGTGTACTCACGTCGAACACCACGATCGGAATGCGGTTGTCCCTGCAAAACGCTATTGCCGTGGCATCCATCACGCGGAGTTCCTTCTCGATCACTTCCTTGTGCGACACACGGTCGTAGCGAGTGGCGGTGGGGTCGAGTTTGGGATCGGCGGTGTACACGCCATCGACTCCCGAGTGCGTTCCCTTGAGAATCGCCTCGGCATCGATCTCCGCCGCCCGCAAGGCCGCTGCGGTGTCGGTGGTGAAGAACGGGTTACCGGTGCCACCGGCGAAGATCACCACACGACCCTTTTCCATGTGACGTTCGGCGCGACGACGGATGTACGGCTCGGCGACTTTGGGCATCTCGACCGCGGTCATCACACGCGAATGCTGACCGACCCGCTCGAGCGCGTCCTGAAGTGCAAGACCGTTCATCACGGTGGCGATCATGCCCATGAAGTCGGCTTGGGCCTGATCCATTCCCTGTCCGGCCCCTTTGAGACCGCGCCAGAAGTTGCCACCACCGACAACGATCGCGATGTCGATACCGAGCGCCTCACGAACTTCTTTGATCTCGGTGGCGACCTGCTGCAGCGTGTTGGTGTCGAGTCCGAACCCGGTCGGTTCGGCCAATGCCTCACCGGACAATTTGAGAACGACCCGCTTCCAGCGGGGACGAGTCTCGCTGGCTGACGGCGTCATCGACGGATCAGCCGATCTCGATCTGCGCGTAACGCACGATCTTGGCCGAGCCGAGCACCTGGGTCACCGACTGCTTGTCGTCCTTCGCATACGCCTGCTCGAGCAAGCAGACGTCCTTGAAGAAACCGTTGATACGACCTTCGACGATCTTGGGCAGCGCTGCTTCCGGCTTGCCTTCGTTGCGCGAGATCGTCTCGAGCGTGGCCCGCTCCTTCTCCACGACGTCGGCCGGAACTTCGTCCCGCTTCAGATATTTCGGGCGAGCGAAGGCGATGTGCACGGCGATGTCGTGGGCGAGGTCGGCGTTGCCACCTTCG
>JBEGQB010000219.1:0-3506 GCA_041181165.1 Actinomycetota bacterium | reverse complement strand
CGAGCCCGTCGCACAATTCCCGGAGGTACGGAGAAGATTCGGTGCCGGCGTAGTGCGTGGGTACGAGCCACACCTCGGTGGAGAACACGTGGGCGATCTCGTTGGCGATCTCCCGATGGCGCTTCCCGGCGCCGAGAGCCGGGAGGTCGTCGAAGCACAACGTGATGCCACGCGCGCCGGAGTCCACCGCCGGGCGAAGCTTGGTTATCACTTCGGCGGCGGTCGCCTCGGAACCCGGGGTCAGCCCGATCGAGATCGCCACCGGTGTCCGCGTGGCGAGGCTGGCAAAGCCGGCGAGTTCCTCGGAGGTGAATGGTTCGTGCCACAGCTCGCGATGACGTGGCTCGCTCTTGGGTGCCCACACGTACCAGTTGCCGCCCCAAGCGGCGAGGTCGTCGAGGCAGCTTTGGCGGTCGTCGAGTGACCACGGGGGCCCGTAGAAGCCTTCGATGACTCCGGCGATCATGTCGACACTCTCGCACGTCCGAAGCGAAGCCGGGTGTGCTCAACGATTCTTCTCATCGGTACCTCGACTGCGAACAGCGGAGCGAACGCGATGCCGGTCACGGGATAGGGAAAGTCGATCGCCATCGTCATGAGAACGACGATGTGAAAGCCCCATGCCGCGAAGGCCCAGATGGTTCTCAGCCGAGGGCCGCCGAAGGGAAGCAACGCCGCGCTCAGCTCCACGGCCGTCGTCGCCACCGCCGCCGGCGGGAAGAGCCAGTCGAACCGCACCAACCAACCACCGATCGGAGAATGCGGACTCCCCAGCAACTCCTTGCGCAGATTGTCGTAGGCGATGTGGTTTCGAAGGACATCACCTTGCAACCAATCCCAACCACCGTGCCTGATCTTGGCCAGACCGGCCAGAACGTACGTGATGGCGACGAGCCAGATCATCAGTCGGATGGCGGCGTCATGAGCGCTCGTGTTGGTGATGGGGCGATGGTGGGATCCGCACCTCCAGGCGTCAGCGGCTGGGGAAAAACCGACAACAAGGAGATGGAGGGCGACGAGATGTTCGGTGTGGATCACATGACCGAACGACATGCGGTACGTCGCGATCACAAGAAACGCGAACGCGAACATCGGACCCGAGAGTCGAAACCGCCATCCGAGCGTGAACAGAACTCCGAGGACGACGGTCACGACGAAGAAGACGTGCATCGAAAGTGGCGGCCAACGCTCGTCGAGGAACCACAAAACGCCGACTCCTTCGACTCGGCTCGAGGGAAGTTGCGCGCCCTGCCAGAACGACCGTGAGCGAACGATGAGAAAGAGCGTCGCGTACCCGCCGGTCAGTATCCGCAGTACGGCCAGTCGTTCGGTTGCACTGGAATCGGTCACCGAGGTACCTCACACGTGGCGTGCACCGTCCGCGCAAGCGGAGTCCGACGACCCTCGTACCATTCGAGCGCGTCGAAGACTTCGGTGACGACCTCCACGGTTCCTCCGTCGTCGAGCCGAGACGCGATCTCATCGCACAATTCATTGGCATTGCCATTTCGGATCGCGTCGGTCACGTTGACGGCGGCGATGATCACTTCGTCGTTGCCGGAAATCTGGGTCGGAGAGAGGCGACGAACGGTGCCTCCGATCTCGACCAGAACCGCGGTGTCGACCGATTCCGTGGTGGACCGCGGGCGCGAGAACATCGGATAGTCCGACAGCGGGAAACTGTCGCGCTCGAGGACGAAGGGCACGACGCCCACGATCGCCACTGCAGCAAAGGCCATGTATCGACGCACATGTCCGGTGGGCGATGATCCCTTCATCGCTGATCGACCGTAGTCGTCGTCCACCTAAGGTTGGTGCGTGAGGGCGAAGCGCAATGGTCGTCGTTTGGCGGTTGGTTGGATGTTGGCCACGCTCGCCTCGTTCGGCGTGGCGCGCGCGGTTGCCCTGCCCGAGGTGTGTGCTGCGACGACCTCCGAGCAACGTCGATCGGCAGTTTCCGAAGGCGTTGGCTGGATCGTGCGCAACCAGGGGGTGGATGGACGGTTCCTCTATCGCTACGACGCACGATCGGACTCGGTGTCGACGGAATATTCGTGGGTTCGCCACGCCGGCACGATGTTCGCTCTCGCCCAAGTGATCTCGTCAGGTCTCGACGTCGATGGCAGCGCCGAGCGATCGTTCGAATCAGCTCTCGGAGCGATTCGCGAGCAAATCGTGTGGTCGGACGATCGCCGGGCCGCCGGAGTCGACGACGGCTTCCGAGTGACCACGGGAGGTACAGCCCTTCTGCTCCTTGCCATCACCGAGCGGGGAGTCCCCGACGTCGAGTTGGCCGACTCCCTGGCGAGTCATCTGATCGATTCGATCGATGTCGATCGAATCGATGGGTTGCGGGTTCTCGAGACCGCCGACCGCGAATTGCGGTTCCACCCGACCGTCGTCGGCCGTTTCACCACGTCGGAAGTTGCCTTCGCTCTGGCCCGAATGGAGAAACTTCAGCCGGGACGTGGTTGGGCGGATCCGTTGCCCGGAATCTTCGACTATCTCGCTCGACACAAGGCGCAGGTGGAGGGTTTCGTCCCCGACATGGCTGATCACTGGGCGGCCTACGCACTGGCCGAGATAACGAAGTGGTCGACTGAATCGAGCGACTTCGACCGAGCGCCGCTCGACGGTTGGATTCGCAAGCAACTCGGGATCACCTCGGTGATGATCCGGTACGAATCCCAGCGGACCAACGAGGGCCTCGACCGCTGGTTACGCGGACGCACATCAGTCGGATCGGCGATCGGCACTCATGGGGAATCGATGACGAATTGGTTCGCCGTCGCGCAGGCAGGAGAGGAATTGCGAGGATCGCTCTCCGGAATCCGTGATCGGGTCGCCTGCAATGCGTCCGTACTCGTCGAGCGTCAGGTCTCGGCCGATGAATCGACGAGGTACGCGGAACCCGATCGGGTGCGGGGCTCATGGCTGTGGTTCGAGCAGACCCAGGTCGATGACCAGCAGCATGCCATTTCGGCTCTGGTCGGCGCCGAAAAGTTGTTGTCGACCTCCGATGTAACCCCGCGTCGAGATGCTCTTCCCGGATCGTGGTTGTTGGTCGCGTTGTCCGTGGTGCTCGCGGTCAACCCGGCTGTGGTGGCGCGTGCGTCACGTCGTTGTTCGCGCATCCCCGCCGTTCGACTCGGTGTGCTGTCGGTGGCGCTGGTGGTGTTCGGTGATCGACTGCTCGATCTGCTCGACGTGAGCGTGCCCACCGCCGTGGTTGCCGCCGGGGTGGCGATGACCCTGAATGCTCTCGTCGGCTTGGTGCCGCGCGTCGTCCCCCCGGGCCCGTCGGCGGCTTACGCCAACGCCGGACTCGTCGTGCTGCTCGTTGCTGCGGGGGCGGGTGACCGCGAATGGTCGGCGATCCTGGGTGCGATCTTGGCTCTGTGGACGACGAACTCGCTTCGGGAACGCCGATCTGATTCGTGGAGCCGAATCATGTGGGCGATCTTCGCCGTGGTGGCGGGAATCGCGCTGATCGTGAACGGGGTGTA
>JBEGQB010000218.1:0-3508 GCA_041181165.1 Actinomycetota bacterium | reverse complement strand
ACGACAGGCCATGGCCGAAGGGATAACGCACGGGCAGGTGGCGACTCTCGTACCAGCGATGACCGATCAGGAGACCTTCGCCGTAGCGAACCTGCCCGTGCTCACCCGGAAAGTTGCCGAACGCCGGCGTGTGTTCGAGACGCATCGGAATGGTCGTTGGGAGTCGTCCGCCAGGGTCGGAGTCTCCGAAGAGAACATCGGCCACGGCGGTCCCCATCTCCTGACCTCCGAACCAGACCTGGAGAATCGCCGGAACGTCGTCGGCCCAGGGCATATCGACTGGCGCTCCGGTGTTGACGAGGACGACCGTGCGGGGATTGGCGCCGACGACTTCACGGATGAGTTCGTCTTGTCGGCCGGGCAGTTGGAGTGTGGTGCGATCGTGACCTTCGCTCTCCCATTCGTCGGTCGTTCCGACCACGACGAGAGCGATGTCGCATTCACTGGCGAGATCGGCGGCCCGCCGTACGGGGTCGTCTTTCTCGATGTATTGAAGACCGATCTGTGCACCGTGTGCCCACTGACGTTCCATCGCGTCGCACTCGAGGACGAGTTCGTGTCGCGCTGCCCGTCGTAGATTGACGGTCGCGCCGATTTCTTGTCGGATCAGACCGAAGAACCGGTGACCCGGCGGAGGAATTTCCGTCGCTCCATCGACGATCAACTCCCCGTCGATGAAGAGCCGGCAGGGACTCGTTTCACTCAAGGAGATCAGGTACTCGCCGTCACGCTCCACGACGAGATGCCCGACGGCCCGCATCTTGAATCCGGAGACCGGGATTCCCTTGTCCTGTCGAGCAACGACCATGACGCGGCCATCCGGTCGATGAAGTTCGCCGAGCACTTGGTCGGTGGATCGATCGGTGACGACGACATCGAAACCGGGGCGACCCGATGGAGAGACGACCCTGTCGCCTTCGATGATCGGTGTCGATCGATCGACCGAACATCCCTGTTCGTAACGAACGCGCACTTTGTCACCGAGTCGCTGACGCAGCGCTTCGATGATCGGCGTCCGTCGATGTGGCTGCACTTCGGCCGATCCGCCGCCCATGATGCGCGTACGCTCGGCATTGGGTCCGATCACCGCCACTGACCGCAATGGCTTCGTGACGAGCGGCAGCAACGGCCCCTTCCGACCGATCGGTGAATTACGAAGGAGCACCATCGAGCCACTCGCCGCCCGGCGGGCGATGGCACGGTGTTCCTCGAGATCGATCGCTGCCGGTTCGGCCGGCGGGTCGTCGAGCGCGCCGATGCGGTCGAAGACTTCGAGGAGTCGATGTACGGCCCGATCGAGACGGGACTCGTCGACGCGACCTTCCCGGACGGCATCCCCCAGATGTTTTCCGTAGGCCCGGGGAGGAGCGGGCATTTCGAGATCGAGGCCGGCTTCGGCGGCACCTTCGGTGGAGAATCCGGCGAACCAGTCGGTCACGACGAAACCTTCGAATCCCCACTCACCGCGCAGAAGGTCGTCGAGCAGCCACTTGTTCTCGGCGCAGTAGAGACCATTCATGCGGTTGTAAGAGGTCATGATGCCGAGCGATCCACCTTCACGAACGGCGAGTTCGAAGGGGAGTAGGTACACCTCGCGAAGCGTGCGTTCGTCGATGACACTGTTGATCGTCATGCGCTCGAATTCGGCGTCGTTGCCGACGAAGTGCTTCACCGTGGTGGCCACGCCTTCGGACTGAACACCACGGATGTAGGCGGCTGCCAGTTTTCCCGAGAGGAACGGTTCTTCGGAGTAGCACTCGAAGCTGCGTCCGAACAGCGGTGATCGGTGGAGGTTCACGGTCGGGGCGAGGAGCACCCGTGCGGTTTTCGTTCGAGCCTGATGGCCGATGGCGCGTCCGACTTCTTCGAGGAGAGCGGTGTCGAAAGTTGCCCCGAGGGCCGATCCACATGGCACGCACAAGGTGGCCACTTGATGCCCGAGGCCCGGAGTGAACGGACCACGCGCGCCGGCCGGGCCATCGGTCACGACGACCGAGGGAATCCCGAGACGTTCGATGGCGTGGGTCGACCACATCGTGGCGCCCGTGGTGATGCTCGCTTTCTCGTCGAGAGTGAGATCGTCGACCAGACGCCCGATGTCTCGGCTCCCCCCGGTAGCGGTCATGGGTCCGATTGTGTCAGTTCTAGACGCCGAACTTCGCGGTTCGCATGGCTGCGATGGCTTGATCGGGTCCGTCGAAGGTCACCCGACTCGCGGCCTGTCGGCCGTAGACGAACAGAACGAGTTCGCCGACCGGTCCCGACACCGTGACCTCGGGGCTTCCCTTCTTGGCCACGAGCACCGGTCGACCGGTTGCGCTGAGCACCAAACCGGCCGGTGCGCGGCGAGTCATCAGGCGTGCGCCGCGCTTCAGAGCATTGAAGAGCGCATCGTCCTCGGCACTCGACAGAGAGCGCGGCTCCCATCCCGATGTGCCTCTTCGGATGTCCTCGCAGTGGACGAAGTACTCGAGAGTATTGGTGAGATCGTCGACCGGACCGAGACGCATGGGCGAGAGGAGAGGAGGTCCGGAGCGAATCTTGTCGACGAGCGAGGACCACTCGGCTCGGCCGACCTTGGCCTGCACGCGAGCCGCGTAACCGGCGAAGGGCTTGAGAAGAATGCCGGCTGCGGCATCCGGACGCGTCTCGCGCACGATCAAGTGGGTTGCAAGATCGCGTGTGTTCCAACCCTCACAAAGAGTCGGTGCATCGGGTCCGACGCGGAGAAGTTCTTCGCATAGTGCGTGGCGCATGCTTTGTGCGACGTTGGCAGAGCGGCTCATGTTCGTCCTTTCGTCAGCGCCAGGGAACCGAATCGGGCCAGCGTCCGACACCACCATTCTCGACCAATAGCCCGGTGTGTGTGCGATCGGCGTGCCGACTTCTCCAGACGAGCATGTCTTGTGCGATGTCGAGGATGCGCTGGGGATCGGTCACTGGTGTTCGCCAGGTCGGATCGGAAGCGATGTCGTAACACAACCAAGATCCGTCGCCGAACTGCACGTACGCGGTGTCGTCGGTGCGGCGAACGGCGAGATGTTGTTCCTCGAGGCGACGATCCCACGGCCACGGATAATCGCCGAACGGGATGAGCGCGAAGCGCCAGTCGAATTCCCAGGAAGCGGCCGTGCGCCACCACACCGGCTCGGCCCCTTCGAGGAAGGGGGTGAGCGGCAACCCGTCGCACTGCAGGGGAACCGGTTGACCAAGAGATTCGGCGAGGGTCGGCATCACGTCGACGCTCTCGGTGAAGTGCTCGACGACATTGCCTCCGGTCCGGCGCGGATCGCGCCAGAGAAGAGGAATGTGATGGCTCTCCTCGAACCAACCGACTTTTTGTACGAGGCCGTGATCCCCGAGCTGCTCGCCGTGATCAGCGGTGATCACCACGACGGTTCGGTCCCATTGGCCGACTTCTTTCAGAGCGGCGACGAGTCGTCCGACCTCATGGTCGACGGCGCTGATCATCCCGTAGTACTGCGCGCGCAGATTGCGCATTTCGTCA
>JBEGQB010000217.1:0-3524 GCA_041181165.1 Actinomycetota bacterium | reverse complement strand
GAGATCGAAACGACCGCTCAATTCCTCTTCGATCTGTTCGGCCGTCGAGGCCGAACGCACACTGAAGCCGATCGACTCGGCGACCGCTTCCACCAATTCACAAATCGCCGGCTCGTCGTCGATGACGAGCACACGGGTCGTGTTCTCGCTCACCTTTCGCCTCCCCGTGACTCTTCGGCGAGAAGTGGAGTGACTGCGGCATAGAGATCGTCACGGGAGAACGGTTTGGCGAGCGTGCGCTCCCCCAGTTCCTGCAGAGCCCGCATGCTCGCGCTGTATCCGGTCATGAAGACCACGGCGAGATCGGGATCGATGGCCGTCGCCAACTTCGCCAATTCGATGCCATCCATCTCTTCACCGAAGTTGGCGTCCGATACGAGCAGATCGGGACGAACTTCCTCCACCATCTGCAGCGCCGCCTTGGGATTGGTGGCGAATCTTGCGTCGATACCCACGTCGATGAGCCAGGCAGCGACCATCTCGGCGAGTGACTGTTCGTCATCGGCCACCACGACACGGCGTCCAGCGCGACGACGCGGCACTCCGCGCTCGGACTCGACCGTCGGATCGTGAATCGGAAGAACGAGAGTGACCGTCGTGCCGACCCCCAACTGGGTGGAGAGATGCGCGGTGCCGCCGGTCTGCTGTGCGAACGCGTACACCGTGGCGAGACCGAGCCCGGTTCCGCTTCCCGCACGCTTCGTGGTGAAGAACGGCTCGAAAGCTCGGGCCGCCACCTCGGGCGGCATCCCCGAACCGTCATCGGTGAGGCTCAGCGCCAAATGCTCACCGTTCAAGCCCCAAGCCGGATCGAATTCGTCGGGCGTCAGTCGACGGGCGGCAATCGACAACGTGCCGGTCGGCCCCATGGCGTCGCGGGCGTTGAAGGCAAGATTCAGAATGCAGCTCGACAGGCGTCCGGCATCGAGCATCAGGTGCACCGATTGGTCGGGGATGTCGACGGCAACCATTCGCCCGGCTCCGAGCGCCTGACGAACGAGAGGCAGTATTCCCTTCAGTAGATCGGCGAGCACGACGTCTCTCTCCTCGAGCGGCTGGCTGCGCGCGACGGCCAACAACGACTTCGTGATCTCTGCGCCGCGCTCGACGGCACTCAGGGATCGAGAGACGAACTTGCTCAGTTTCTCGTCATTGGCCACGAGATCGTTGGTGGCCAGGAGCTGCAGATTGCCGAGGGTGACGAAGAGCAAATTGTTGAAGTCGTGGGCCAGACCGCCGGCGAGTGCACCGAGGGACTCCATGCGTTCGGCTTGAGCCGAACGCATGGCTCGCTGTCGTCGCTGCGTGGCGTCGATGACGTGCACCATTCCCCATCGTGTTTCACCGGCCCCTATCGGGGTTCCTGCGGCCTCGAGAATGCGCATTTCACCGGCCATCGTTTCGTCGTCGGTGAATTCGATCCGCGTGACTTCACCAGCCAAAACTTTGGTGACGAGCTCTTCGAGCAGTCCCGATGACACCGGGTCAGCAGTGAAACCCAGGGCAGCCACGACACCCTCCGATGTCGGCATCGCCGCCAATGACGGGCTCGCGGCCACGACTCTGCGACGGGAGTCGAACACGACCACATCACCATCGATCGTGGCCAACGCCGATTCGATCACCGACCTTCGTCGACGACGTTCGGTGGCGAGTCGACGACCGGCTACTCGCACCACGAACAACAGTGATGCCACCCAGAGCACGATGACGATCACCAGCGCAACCACGACCTGATGGTAAGGGAACTGCCGGTAGCATCGGGGGAACCGGGGAGTGGCGCAGTGGTAGCGTTCCTGCTTTGGGTGCAGGAGGTCGGGGGTTCAAATCCCCCCTCCCCGACTCTGACGCGATGCCCGCGCTGTGCCACAGTGCGGGCATGACGATTCTCGACCTTCCGATCAGCAAACTCGACGGCACTCCTTCTCGGCTCGCCGATCTGGGCGCCAAGGCGTACTTGGTGGTCAACGTGGCCAGCAAGTGCGGACTCACGCCGCAATACACCGCTCTCGAGGCTCTGCAGGAGAAATACAGCGCCAAAGGTTTCACCGTCGTCGGAGTTCCGTGCAACCAGTTCGGTGCTCAAGAGCCCGGCTCCCCGGAGGAAATCGCCACGTTCTGCTCGACGACCTACGGAGTCACCTTCCCGATGACCGAAAAGGTCGAGGTCAACGGTTCCGGTCGACACGCGATCTACGGCGAACTGACCAAAGTGGCCGATGGCGAGGGGACCAGTGGCGACATCCGATGGAACTTCGAGAAGTTCCTCGTGGCCGGAGACGGACGAATCGTGGCGCGCTACTCACCCATGGTCGCCCCCGACGACCCGTCGGTTGTCTCGACGATCGAGTCGCTGATCGGCTGAGAGTGGGTCATCTCGACGGCCGCATCGCCCTGGTGACCGGCAGCGCCGATGGAATCGGCGCCGGGGTGGTTCACCGACTCGTCGACGATGGAGCTCGCGTCATCGCCGTCGACATCGATGCCGAACGTGGCTCCACTGAAGCGGCTCGTCATGCCGAACGTGCGCACTTCATCGCCGCCGATGTGACGAGCGAAGCCGACGTGATCCGCATGGTGCGAGACGGTTCACGAACCTTCGGCCCGATCGACATCCTCGTGAACAACGCATGGGGCGGCGGGCACATGGGGCGGGTCGAGGCGAAGGCGACCGAACTACTTCAGCACGGCCTCGACATGGCCTATTTCGCCGCCTTCTGGGCGATGCGCGAATGCTTCCCGCACATGAAGTCGCAAGGCTGGGGACGAGTGGTCAACGTGTGCTCGCTCAACGGCGTGAACGCCCACATGGGAACCCTCGAATACAACGCCGGCAAAGAGGCCCTGCGCGCCCTCACGCGCACCGCGGCACGCGAGTGGGCCGACACCGGCGTCGTCGTGAACGCGATCTGTCCGGCCGCCAAGAGCGCCGCGTTCCGCCGGGTCATGGGAGAACACCCCGAACTGGAAGCGGCTGCCGACGGAGCGAATCCGATGCGCCGCATCGGCGATCCGTATTTGGACATCGCCCCCGTGGTGTCGTTTCTGGCCGGTGATGCGTGTCGATATCTCACCGGCAACACGCTGTTCGTGGACGGTGGGAGTCACATCAACGGAAGCCCGTGGGCTCCCGATCTCGACGGCTGAAGTGAACGACTACTGGGCGGCCCACGCAGCCTCGAACTCGGCCTCGAGATCGCGCCGTTCGCGCCCGCTCACGTCGATCATCGCTCGGTGGATCGTGTTCGTGTAGCGGAAGTCCCCCGAATAGTTCCGGGTCACCGGAGTTCCATCGTCGTATCCGCAGCAGATTCCCTCACCGGCCAACGTGAATCGCACCGGGACACTTCGATCCATGTGCAGTCGGGCGCACTCGACACCGTCGAGATGCAGCACGATGTCGCTCTCCCCGGCCACTCGCGGATTGGCCCTCGCCTGTCGGGCCAGATCCTGATCGGTCTCGAGCAAACGGATCTCGGCCATCACGTTGTGGCGACCCGGAGATAGCGGAGCCGAGAGGGTGT
>JBEGQB010000216.1:0-3548 GCA_041181165.1 Actinomycetota bacterium | reverse complement strand
TGGCCGACATGTGGAGTGACACCGGCTCGATCACCTCGATTCGCAGGATCTCGGTCGGATACTCGATCTCCATCCAGCGACAATCGGTGCGCAGACCGTATTCCTGGGGAAGAACATAAGGAAGGTCGTCCGGTTCGGACTCCCACACGTCGACGAGCGCACCACTGTTTCGGTCCGGCATGTTCTCGAGCGGACCTCGGCCGTACCACCGAATCGACGTGGCCTTGCGAACTTCGAACACCACGCCGACACGAGGCAGATCGGTGAGTGCCTCGGGGACGTCCACGTCGTGCACGAAGTATGTCCATCCGGCGGCATCGTCGAAAACTTCCGAACGATGACCGACGAGCTCGTCGGCCGGACGATCATGTACTCCCTGTGCCATCCATCGGGCCAGCGCGGGTCCACCGATCCCCATGCGCTTCAAGAGATCGGGCATCAACTTGAAACCGTCGTTGTCCACCGCTGCTCGCCACAGATTGAGCGACGGCGGTACGACGAGGATCTTCTGTAACCCAGTATCGGACATGCCGGTCGAACGTCGTTCGGGAATCATCCGCAGAGCGTCGTCGGGTCGAAGCACCACTTGGTCCCAGGCGACCAGATGACCCTTGGTCGCCCACGGAGTCGACTTTCTCGTTCGCCAACGGAAAGTGAGGATTGCTTCACCAGGCGAGGATTCGAGGTCGTTCAACGTCACGGGTGAGTCGACGATCACCGACTGACTGGCGGGAACATTCGGACTCCAAGAACCACTTCTTCGAACCGCGCCCGCCACACGAAGTTCCCACTCTCCACTCAAGTCCGTGAGGTCGGAGAACGAACGTCGATTCGTGACCCGCATCTTCCAACCGATGCCCTCGACGGCAACCGGCCGGTGCACCCACGCAACCTCTTGCATCGCCGGATGCGGGATGCCCTCCGGGGACACGAGACCATCGGCGACGAAGTTTCCATCATTGGGTGAATCGCCGAATTGGCCACCATACGCAAAGCGCTCTCGTCCGTCACCGAGGGTCTGACGAATGCCGTGGTCCTTCCACTCCCAAATGAACCCACCCTGCAACGAACGATGCGAGTCGATGACCTTCCAGTAATCGGCCAACCCGCCGTTGGAATTGCCCATCGCGTGCGAGTACTCGCACAGCACCAAAGGTCGATCACCGAGTCCGGACTCGGCGTACATCTTGATGGCCGCCGACGACGCGTACATCGGGCACACGACATCGGTGACGTTTCGTCCACCGTTGGCCCATCCGGCGTGGAACACCGCCCCCTCGTAGTGGAGGAGCCGTGAAGGATCGAGGCGACGAGCGAGCGCGGCCGAAGCGTCGTGGTGCTCTCCGTAGCCGGACTCGTTGCCCATGCTCCACATCACGATGCTGGGGTGGTTCCGATCGCGTTCGACCATGCGACCCACTCGCTCGAGCCACGTGGCGCGGTATCGCGCGTCATGACACAGGCTCGTGTTGAATCCGTGGCTCTCGATGTTGGCCTCATCGATCACGTACAACCCAAATTCATCACACAGGTCGTAGAAGCGATGGTCGTTCGGGTAATGCGACGTTCGCACGGCATTGATGTTGTGACGTTTCATCGTCACGATGTCGGAGATCATGTCGGCCACCGTGACGGACTTGCCGCGGTCCGGGTGATGATCGTGTCGGTTGACCCCCATGAACGTCACCGGACGTCCATTGACGCTGACGAGCCCGTCTTTCATCTCGACTCTTCGAAAGCCGATCCTTTGGGCGACAACTTCGGTCACGATGCCCGAAGGATCGAGAAGTTCACATACCACTCGATACAACCGCGGCGTTTCGGCCGACCATGGCTCGACCGCACTGATTTCAGCTTCGACGTGCGCCGAATGGCCGGTGAAGACGTACGGCGCGCGATGTTGGGTGGCCACAGGTGCTGAATGTGATCGGCCCTTGCGACGACCTTCCAAGGACTCGACCCAAGCTCGAATGCTCCAGCCCGGTGAGAGAGTTCCGGCACTGGTCCCGAGGTGGGCGACCAGATCGAGAGAGGCACGATCCTCGTCGGCGTTCCAGTCGGCGATGACATCGAGTCGATGCACGTGCACATCGGCGCGCGACTCGAGGAACACCTCACGATGAAGTCCAGCCATCCACCACTGATCCTGATCTTCGACGTACGACTGAGCGCTGTAACGCAGGACCACGATGGCCACATCGTTGGCGCCGCTCTGCAGATACGCGCTGATGTCGTATTCGCTCGGGAGCCGGCTGTCGGTTCCGTACCCGGCGAACTCTCCGTTCACATACACGGCGTGAACACTCTCCGCGCCACCGACGTGCAGGATCGTGCGTCGCTTCCTCCACGCAACAGGAACCTTGAACTGACGGTGATAGACGCCGGTGGTGATTGTGTCCGGAAGATTCGGAGGACGAAGCGGCCATGGCATGTCGACGTTCGTGTAATGCGGAAGATCGTCGAATCCCTGCACGGTCCAGTTACCCGGCACCGCCACTCGTCGCCAGCCTCGAGTGCCGCCGAAGAGAGCCGAAGGTGGCACGTCGTCAGGATGAGGCCAAAGGCGTAGATCCCATTCACCGTCGAGGGACTGCCACCATGGGGACTTCTCCCGCCCAAGACGCGCCGACTCGGTGTCCGGGGCTGCGGTCATGGTCATGCGCATCGGCAGACGGAACATGGCGACCGACGTCGGATCGGTCCAGGGTCTGAGTGGTCCGATGACCGGTAGCACGCTCCCAGCGTGTCACAACCCGCGCTCGAAGCCACGGGCCTTGCAGTCAGTCCTGCGAGTGGACCCAGACCGTCATGCCCCGCGGTGCGAGATCGGCCGACCAGAGGAAGTCCATGGCCGGAGTCGACAGCCGTACACAACCGTGGGACGCCGGGTGGTTCGGCACTTGGTACGCGCCGTGAAGTGCGATGCCACCATCGAAGTACTTGGGGCGGTAGATCTCCCCGAGATCTCCGGGCCGCCAACCCTTCGAGTACTCACGATCGATCGTGAAGATGCCCTCGGGTGTCCGAGCGTCTCCCCAGATCCACTTGCCCCACTCCGTCTTGTCACGCTCGCGGAACGGTACGCCGCTACCGGTCGACACATTGATCGCCCAGATCGTGACTCCATCACGAATCACGAACATCAACTGTCGTGTCTTGTCGACTTCGATCAGGGTCCCTTCGTTCGAGAGCCCGTGCGCCATATGAGTGGCCTCGGTCAGCGCGGCTGCCGTGGCGTCGTCGACCGACTCGGTGGCCGGTAGCCCCACGTACTTCTGGAAAGCCATCACCGCCTGCCGAGTGGTGATCCCATAGTCGCCATTCGCGTTCTGCAACCAGAAGCCGAGTTCCAGGAGTCGTTCCTGGATCCTTTGCGCTTGGGTCCCCGATGTACGACCGACGGCAACGAGTGGCTCGGCGAGCGGATCCACCGCGACCTGGACGATCGACGGAACGGGTGGCGCCGTCGTGAGCGGCACGGTCGTGAGCGGCACGGTCGATGGTGAAGGCACCGTGGCCGGCGGTTCGAACAAAGGCGTCAGCGCAAT
>JBEGQB010000215.1:0-3549 GCA_041181165.1 Actinomycetota bacterium | reverse complement strand
CACAGGTGGCACCACCGGAATGCCCAAGGGCGTGATGTGGCGGCAGGACGATCTCTTCAATGTGATCGGCTCCGGTGGCAACGCTGTACTCGGTATTCCACCGGCGTCGTCGATCGAGGAACTCGCTGGCCGACTCGACCCGGATTTTCGCAACATCGTTCTGCTGTCCGCGTGTCCGCTGATGCACGGAACCGGGCAGTTCTCGAGCCTCATCGCCCTGAACGCGGGTGGGGCCGTCGTCACTTTGCCCTCACGTAGTTTCGACGTGGGTGAACTCCTGAGTGAAGTCGAACGCAATCGCGTCGAGGCACTCATCATCGTCGGCCAGGCGTTCGCCGGCCCGATTCTCGAAGATCTCGAGTCGAACCCCGGTCGGTACGACTTGTCGAGCCTGCGCATGATCTCGTCCTCGGGTGTCATGTGGAGTCAGGAGAACAAGCAAGGGCTTCTCCGACACATCCCCCAAGTGGTTCTATTCGATTCCTTCGGTTCGTCCGAGGCGGTGGGCATGGGCGGGTCGATCAGCGCCGCCGGCGCCGCCACCGAGACCGCCAAGTTCCAGCTCGGCCCCACCTGTGCGGTGTTCACCGAAGACGGACGTCGGGTGGTTCCCGGTTCGGGTGAGCGAGGACTCGTCGCCGTGGGTGGGTTCATCCCGCTCGGCTACTACGGCGATGAAGCCAAGACGGCGCAGACGTTCCGCACTTTCGAAGGTCAGCGCTGGAGCGTCCCGGGCGACTGGGCCGAGGTCTTGGCCGACGGCACTCTCGTCCTGCTCGGTCGAGGTTCGGTGTGCATCAACACCGGTGGCGAGAAGGTCTTCCCCGAAGAGGTCGAGGAAGTGTTGAAGCGTCACGCGTCGGTTCGCGACGCGGTGGCGGTGGGAATTCCCGATCAACGGTTCGGAGAGACGATCTGTGCAGTCGTGGAGGCCACGCCGGGGGAGACGCCGACCCTCGAGTCGCTGAACGCGCACGTGAAGGCATCGCTCGCTCCCTACAAGGCGCCCCGCCATCTCGTCGTGATCGAGACCATCGGTCGAGCGCCGAACGGCAAGGTCGACTACAAGCGACTGAAGACACTTGCTCTCGAGCGTCTCGGAGTCGGAACATGACCGGAGCGGCGCGGTCGCGAGATCTGCGCGATCGTCTGGGGCGAGGCGAATCAGTTCTGATGCCCGGAGTATGGGACGTTCTGTCGGCGCGTGTCGTGCGCGATGCCGGACTTTCGACGGCCTTTCTTTCGGGTTTCGCCGTGTCGGGGACCCTTCTCGGCCGTCCGGATGTCGGCCTTCTCACCCAGATGGAGATGGCCGAGGTCGCTCGACGCGTGTGTGGCACGGTGAACGACCTCAACGTGATCGTGGACGCCGATACCGGATACGGAAACGCCTCGAACGTGATCCGAACCGTGGAGTTGTGGGAGACGGCCGGTGCGGCCGGCTTGTTTCTGGAGGATCAGGTGTGGCCCAAGAAGTGCGGGCACATGGCCGACAAGCAAGTGGTGCCGCGGGAGGAGTGGTTGACGAAACTCCGAGCGGCGTGTGAACAACGCGAGCATCTGTTCGTCACCGCCCGCACCGATGCCCGCGGCGCCGTGTCAATCGACGAGGCAATCGAGCGTGCGAAGATGGCACGCGATCTCGGGGTGGACGCGCTCTTCGTGGAGGCGCCCGAGTCGATCGCCGACATGGAACGCATCGCCCGAGAACTGTCGGGCTCGGTGCTGGTGGCCAACATGGTCGAAAAGGGTCGAACACCACTCCTGTCCACCGCCGAACTCGCCGACCTCGGATTCCGGCTCATCGTGTCTCCGCTGTCGTTGTTGTTGTCGGCCACCCGCGCCATGCAGCAAGCCGCCGCCCAACTGGCCGAGTCCGGCACGTTGCGCGACCGGCTGGACTCGGTGACCCCCTTCGATGAGTTCACCGACATCGTCGGCTTGCCCGAGCACCTCGACCGCGAGGATCGCTACCGCTGATTCGGTAATCTGTCGGCGTCTCATCCAGAGCGGTCCGGGCAACCGGACCCGGCAACCTGGGCGGAAGCCCCAAGGTGCCTCCGGAAGCGACCGGAGACGGTCGGTTTCGGGATGTGGTCGACTTCGGTCGGCAACGAAGCTTCCCTGGGTGGGCTCGTGACCGTTCGACCGAAGGAGCCTCATGTCCGCCAAGCCGCTACTGCCAGCTTCTGGCGCGTGGCGTCCCGGTGAGCCGTCAGGCGGGCGTCACTTCCTCCGACTCGAACGCCGTTTCGCGCTCGATGGTGGACACGTGCTCGACGGAGTGGAGATCGCCTATGAGACGTGGGGAACGCTCGCTGCCGACGGCTCGAACGCGATCTTGCTCTGTCACGCATGGACGGGCGACAGCCACGCCTCGGGGACTGTCGGTCACGGACATCCGACGCCTGGTTGGTGGGAGAACGCCGTCGGGCCTGGGCTCGCCATCGATACGAACCGTTGGTTCGTGGTCTGCAGCAACGTGCTCGGTGGTTGCCAGGGCACAACAGGTCCGGCATCGGCCCATCCCGCGGACGGTCGTCCGTACGGCTCGCGGTTCCCGGTGATCACGATCCGCGACATGGTGCGCTTGCAGGTTCGTCTCGCCGATCATCTGGGAGTCAGTGTCTGGCATTCGGTCATCGGTGGGTCGATGGGCGGGATGCAGGTTCTCGAGTGGGCGACCACATATCCCGAGCGTGTTCGTTCCATCGTCCCGATTGCAACGTGCGCCCAGGCATCGGCGCAGCAGATCGCATGGGGGTCGATCGGTCGGCGGGCGATCATGACCGACCCGGGTTGGCGCGGCGGTGATTACTACGACGCCGCCCCCGGAGACGGTCCGCACGCGGGTTTGGCGACGGCGCGGATGATCGCCCAAGTGACGTTTCGTAGCGACAACGTGTTCACCGAGCGGTTCGGGCGCGCGCTCGTCGGCGGAGCCGACGCGCAAAGCGGTATTTCGATCGATCAGCAGTTCGAAGTCGAGCGTTATCTCGAGTACCACGGCGACAAATTGGTTCAGCGTTTCGATGCCAACAGTTATCTGCTCATCGGAAAGGCGATGGATCTGCACGACATCGCGCGGGGTCGGGGTGGTCTCGAAGCGGCGATGCAACGAATCAAATCGCCGACTCTCTCGATCGGAATCCGCAGCGACATCTTGTATCCGGCCTACCAACAGATACAGATCAGGGACATGCTCGTCACCAACGGCACGCGGGCCGAATATCGGGAAATCGACTCGCCTCATGGGCACGATTCGTTCCTGATCGACCTCGATCAGGTGGGGCCACCCATCACTCATTTCCTCGACAACGTCTGATCCTCAGGGCACCAGTCGATCGAGAACTTCGACGGTGCGGCTCCTGTGCGGCAAACGTAGAACGACGCGTTGCTCGCCGGCCAAGAGGTACACGGCCTTGCGAGCAGGTGGTTCGGGGCTCTTCGAGACGATGCGGTAGGTGCCCCGCAGACGTGCGGCCCACATGCCGCGGGCATCGAGGATGACATGACCGTCTTCCACGACTCCGCGGACCTCTTTCCAGC
>JBEGQB010000214.1:0-3613 GCA_041181165.1 Actinomycetota bacterium | reverse complement strand
GAAGGTTGTTCTCGTCACCACGCAATCCGGGCTCCACCTCAGTGACGTTCGGGCGAAGGTGAAAGAGGTTCTTCCCGGATTTTGCGCACCGAAGGAGATCGTGGTGGTCGATGAACTGCCCGTCACGAGTCTCGGAAAGATTCGACGCCGCGAAGTGACCGAGCTGGCAGCTCGGATTCTCGCCGAACGCGCCTGAACTAGTTTCGTCCCATGACACGACTCAAAGGGAAGATTGCGCTCGTCACCGGCGCGGCATCGGGGATCGGGCGAGCCATCACGGAACGGTTTCTCGAGGAAGACGCCATGGTCGTCGCCGGCGATATCGACACCGAAGGGCTGACTCATCTGTCGCGATTGGCCAGCGATGAGCACCTGGTGACTGCGAAGTGCGACGTGACGAGCGAGATCGACGTGGAAAATTTGGCATCACTGGCCACCAAACACTTCGGCGGACTCGATGTCGTCGTGGCCAATGCCGGAGCCGGCACGTACGGTCTCTTGACCGAGCACCCCCTCGACGAATGGAAGCGCATCATCGATCTCTGTCTCACTGGGGTCTTCATCACCGTCAAACATGGTGGGGCAGCCCTGCGCGACAACGGATCGATCATCACGATCGCATCTCTCAATGCAATCCAGCCTTCCAAGGGAATGGCGGCCTATTGCGCCGCGAAAGCCGGTGTCGCGATGCTGACCCGAGTGGCAGCCATGGAGTTCGGCGCAAGGGGCATTCGAGCCAACACCATTGCACCCGGACTCGTCGAGACGAACGCAACGTCGGGGTTCTTCGCCATTCCTGACGTCGTTCGCGAATTCGAGGAGAACGCACCGCTCGGAAGATACGCGTCACCGGGAGAAATAGCTTCCGTGGCTGCGTTTCTCGCCAGTGATGACTCGTCGTACATGAGCGCGTCGTTCGTTTCGGTCGATGGCGGCGGCAACACTGGCCGTTACCCGGATCTGCCTGCGATCTTCGGGCGTCTCGGGGGCTGACTTCAGTCGCCCTCGGGGGCGCCGTCCGGCAATCCCTCGAGCACCGACACCCGGACACTTCGGATGCGCCGACCTTCGAGAGCGACCACTGTGAAGCGCCAACCTTCGAAATCGATGTGCTCACCGACTTCGGGGACACGTTCAAGGGTTCCGAACACGAAACCTCCGATCGAATCCCACTCGTCATCGGGGATGTGAGTGGACAGGATGTCGTTCACATCCGAGACGCTCGTCGTGCCATCGATCTGATAATCGCCGTTCGGGAGATGGACGATCTCGGACTCCTCGTCGTCGTACTCATCGACGATCTCACCCACGAGTTCCTCGAGGCAGTCCTCGAGAGTGACCAGTCCGGTGATCGACCCGTATTCGTCGGCGACGACGGCCAGATGGAATTTCTGAGTCTGCATCTCGTTCATGAGGCGCGATACCGGTTTGTTCTCGGGAACGACCACGACCTGTCGCATGTGATCGGTGACGAGGTTGCTTCCATGGCCTTGGCGTTCGGCACGAACGAGGTCCTTGACGAAAGCGATGCCCACGACGTCGTCGGCATCGTTCATCACCGGAAGTCTGGAGAAGCCATGTTCGATCGAGATGTCGATGGCGGAGTCCACGCTGGTGTCGGTCGCCACCGTGATCATGTCGGGTAGAGGAACCATCACCTCGCGGGCCACGGTGTCACCGAATTCGATCACCGATTCAATGAGGTCACGTTCGTGCTTCTCGATGACTTCTTCCTTGACAGCCGCCTCGACGACCCCGAGGAATTCCGCTTCTTTGACGAACGGACCGTCCTCGAGCCCCTTCCCCTTGACAATGACGTTCGTGAGGCGAATGAGACCTCGCGACATCATGCGAAGAGGTGGGAAGCGAACGAGCACTCGGACGCCTCGGGCCGAGAACAAAGCCGCTCGCTCGGCATAGAGAACTGCATAGGTCTTGGGAACGGCTTCCGCCAGCACGAAGAAGACGACCACGTTCAGGGCCACGCCGATGGCCACTCCGATGGGTCCGAAGGATCGAGACGTCACGACGCCCGTCAGCGTCGCCTGAACGGTCTGACAAACATTGACCGTCAAAAGAAGAGGATTGATCCACTTCTCGGGCTCCTCGATGAGTTCAACCAGAGCCTTGCCGCGACGAGGATGGCGCTCAGCAAGAGCTGCCGCCTTGGGCTTGGACATCCTGGAGAGTCCCATTTCGGCCAAGGCCAGAAATATGAGCACGATGAGCAACGCGAGTACGACGAGAACGAGCGCCCAGTCGAGACTCGTGAAACTGGCGAGGATCGACAACGTCACGACGACTCTCTCCAGTAACTCTGCCTAAATGCCTCGGGGACCGGCCCGTTCCAGTGGTTGGCCACCAGCAGATCGCGCTCTCGGGCCCACATCCGATCGCGCTCTTCGTCCGAAGCGTGGTCCCAGCCAAGGATGTGCAGCACGCCGTGGGTCACCAACAACGCGAGTTCGTCATCGAGATTGCCGGCGTGCTGGGGAGCTTGGTTTCTCGCCACCAGCGGACAGACAACGATGTCGCCCAACAACAACGGAAGATCACCTCGGTCGACCGGGCTGCGGTCCGGACCCTTGGTGCCACCCGATGGGCCGGCGATCACCTCCACGACTTCACCGCCATCGATGGGGAACGACAGGACGTCGGTGGCTCCGGCCTCACCCATGTGCTCGCGGTTGAGTTCGGCCATGTTCGCCTCGTCCACGAAGAAGATGCTCAGTTCGGTGCCACCACGGACTCCTTCGTCCCTGAGCACGGCAACGGCCAATGACTGCCAGCGTTCGATGTCGATCTCGACCTCGTCTTGTTCATTGGCGCAGAAGACTTCGGGGTCCGTGTCGCCGCCGACTTTTGCGCGACGACGGAACCGAGGTGGTCCGGGAAGGGTCATTGCGATGCACCATCGGGCTTCTGGGTCCGCTCGTAGGCGGCGACGATGTCGGCGACGATGCGATGACGCACCACATCGCTACCGGTCAGGTGAACGAAGGTGAGCCCCTCGATACCGGTCAGTATGCGCTCCAGCCCAGCGAGGCCGGAACGCCCTCCGGGGACGTCCACCTGCGACGTGTCGCCGGTGACCACGACCTTGCTCCCGAAGCCGATTCGGGTCAGGAACATCTTCATCTGTTCCGGAGTGGTGTTCTGCGCTTCGTCGAGGATGATGAACGAGTTGTTGAGGGTCCGGCCACGCATGAAGGCCAGGGGCGCAACCTCCACCGCTTGTTTCTCCATGAGCTTTTGTGCGGCTTCCGGTTCGACCATGTCGTACAAGGCGTCATAGAGAGGCCTGAGGTACGGGTCGATCTTGGCCATGAGGTCTCCGGGAAGAAAACCGAGGCGCTCTCCGGCCTCCACCGCTGGCCGGGTGAGAATGATCCTTTGGACCGCTCGGGTCTGGAGGGCATGGACGGCCATGGCCACTGCGAGCCAACTCTTTCCGGTGCCGGCTGGTCCGACACCGAAAGTGATGACGTTGTCCCGAATCGCATCGATGTAACGCTTCTGTCCGGCGGTTTTTGGTCGAACCGAGCGCCCCTTGGCTCCCCTCAACACCTCGTCACCGAGCACCTTGGAAGGACGCTCGTGTGATTGCACCATG
>JBEGQB010000213.1:0-3630 GCA_041181165.1 Actinomycetota bacterium | reverse complement strand
ACGCCGATCCGGCGCCCACGTAATGACGAGGCGATCACGGCTCGTTTGTAGCACAGTTCTCTACCAAATGGTAGAGAAAGGTCGAAAAACCTGTTAGGAAGGGGGAATGGCCCGTCGAACCGGTACCCGGGAGACGATTCTCGATCGAGCGACCGACCTCTTTGGTGTGCGGGGCTTCGAGGCGGTGAGCCTCGACCAGATCGCTGCCGAAGTGGGAGTGGCCAAGCAGACGCTCCTTTACTGGTTCCCGTCCAAGGACGAGTTGATCGAACAGGTTCTGGCCGCCACGGCCGCCGAACTCGCCATCGTGATCGAGGCGGCGATCCGATCGGCGCCCGACGATCCCCTCGATCGAGTGGAGGCGGTGGTCAAAGCGGTGTTCCGACCCGCGGTTCGTCGACCGGCTCTGCTTGGTTTGGTGCGCGAAATCAGTCGACTTCCGTCCAATGCATCCGACGCG
Organism: Actinomycetota bacterium; assembly: GCA_041181165.1. Taxonomy (GTDB): domain Bacteria; phylum Actinomycetota; class Acidimicrobiia; order Acidimicrobiales; family Ilumatobacteraceae; genus Casp-actino8. The sequence goes on along the minus strand of JBEGQB010000213.1, from coordinate 3,170 downwards.
CTCACGACGCGAGTCGAGCCGCTCGTGGCTCGCGCGGTCGAGTGGATGAGATCCGAAATGGACAACGGGCGCCTACGAGCCGGCGACCCGTCGATCATCGTGTCGCTCGTCTATGCAACAGTGACCGGTATTGCCACCGAACCAGAGGCGTTGCGCGCCGTCGGTTGGCGAGCCGACATCGCCGGACTGCGACGATTGCGCGACGAATTGGTTCGATTCCTGCGGGCGGCTCTGACTCCCTGAGACTCCCTGATGACGTCTTTCGAATTCAGCGGGAGGTCGTGCGGCGCCGGCGTCCGTGGCGCTCGAGTGCGAACCCGACCAACTGGTCGATGAGTTCGGCATAGGGGATTCCGGAGGCCTGCCAGAGCTTGGGGTACATCGAGATCGGAGTGAACCCAGGCATCGTGTTGACCTCATTGCACAGAAAACCACGACCTTGGTTCTCGTAGAAGAAGTCGACCCGCGCCAACCCCTCGCATCGAAGCAGACGGAAGATGTCGAGTGCGAGTTGCTGGACTTCGGCGACTTCGATGGCGGTCAGATCGGCGGGCACCACGAGCTGCGCTCCGTCGGTGACGTATTTGTCCTCGTAGTCGTAGAACTCGTTGCCCGGAACGATCTCCCCGGGAACGCTCGCTCGCGGCGACTGATTTCCGAGAACCGCGACCTCGATCTCGCGCCCGTGGATGGCTTCTTCGAGCACCACGAACTCGTCGTAGTCGAGAGCACGATCGACCGCGATGCGTACGTCGTCCGCGCTCTTCGCTTTCGAGACACCGATCGAGGAGCCCATGTTGGCCGGCTTCACGAAGAGCGGGAGTCCGAGATCACGAACCACCGCGTCGAGTCGGGCCGGCGACACTTCGTCGGATCGCAGAACTGCGTAACGCGGCTGGGGGACTCCGTGCCGAGCGAGGACGTCCTTGGCCATTGCTTTGTCCATCGAGACTGCCGAACCGAGAACACCCGAGCCCACGTAGGGAAGGTCAAGTAGCTCGAGAAGTCCCTGCACCGTGCCGTCTTCGCCCATCGGGCCGTGCAGCAGTGGCACGACCACGGTTCGACCCTGGCTGGCGGCCGCCGACAACACCGGAGCCGACGACACCGGGAGCCCATCGACGCTGAGTCGGTCGGGAATGGCGTCAGGGCCGGCTTCCACGGCCTTCATGGCGCTCTCGGCGAGGTGCCACTGCCCGTTCCGATCGATGCCGACTGCGGTGATCGAATACCGGGAACGATCGACTGCCCGCATCACGTGCGCCGCCGTCACACAACTGACGTCGTGTTCGGCCGACTGTCCACCGAAGACGATCACGAGGTTGATCGGACCCTCCGCCACGTTCCGACCCTACCGGAGGGGCCCCGAAGCAGTCGGGCACTGCATGGTCTCGACAACTACGATTGCTACATGCCCTCGGACCCGCGCTTTCTCACGCACCACGCGCTCCGGATCAAAGGTTTCGCCAAGGTCGAGACGTTGGCCGAAATCGTGTCCCTCGAACACGCGGCCGTGGAGAGCCACTTGCGCGACATGGAGCAGCAGCAATTGGCCATGTTCCGCGAAGCACGGGCACTCTGGCAGCTCACTCCGACCGGTAAAGCCGCTCATCCCGAGTTATTGGCCGCCGACGTGGCTGGTGCAGACCTCCCGCGACTCGGTTCGATCTATGAAACGTTTCTCGAACTGAACGACGCCTTCAAGCAGTTGTGCGGGGATTGGCAGCTTCGAGACGGCGCGCCGAACGACCACTCCGATTCGGCCTACGACAAGAAGGTGATCGCTCGACTGGTCGATCTCGACGGCGAGGCACAACCAGTGGTGGTAGGTATGGCCGAGATCGTCGATCGGCTGGCCCCCTATGCACCTCGTCTACGTGCGACCCGCAAACTCGTTCAGGACGGTCAGCACAACATGTTCACCGGAGTCATGTGCGGCTCTTTCCACGATGTCTGGATGGAGCTCCACGAGGACCTCATTCTCACGCAGGGAATCGATCGCGCCGCCGAGGGAAGTTTCTGATGGCTCGTTTCGGTCGTGTTGTCACGGCGATGGTCACTCCATTTGCGGCCGACGGTTCGCTCGATCTCGATGGGGCGCGTCGACTGGCCCGATGGTTGCAGGACAACGGAAACGACGGACTCGTCGTGGCCGGCACAACGGGTGAAGCACCGGTTCTCACTGATGACGAACGTCTGAGCCTGTTCGCCGCGGTTGCCGAAGCCGTGAGCATCCCGGTCATTGCCGGAACGGGCACCAACGACACCCTTCACTCGATCCACATGACCAAAGAAGCCTCCCGCCTCGGAGTGGCGGGGGTTCTGGTGGTGGCGCCGTACTACAACCGCCCGCCGCAAGCCGGAATCGAAGCGCATGTTCGCGCCGTGGCGGAGAGCACCGATCTTCCCATCGTCGTCTACGACATCCCCGTGCGGACCGGGCGCAAAATCAATACCTCGACGCTTCTGTCGTTGGCGCACGACATGAAGAACGTCGTCGCCCTGAAGGATGCAGCCGGCAACCCGGCCGAGACCGCCAACGTGATCGCCCGAGCACCCTCGGGTTTCGAGGTGTATAGCGGTGACGACGGCCTCACGCTTCCTCTCCTTTCGGTCGGAGCGGTCGGGGTCATCGGAGTCGCCACTCACTGGTCGGCTCCCGAGCATCAACGGATGTTCGATCTCTGGGCGAGCGGCGACACCGCCGGCGCGCGTGTCGTCAATCAAGCTTTGCTCGAGAGTTTCACCTACGAGACCGGAGACGATTCGCCCAATCCGATCCCGTCGAAGGTGATGATGAACCACCTCGGCGTTTCCGTTGGAGAATGTCGTCTGCCCATGGGGCCGCCGGCCGACTTCGTGCTTCCGCGTGCAGTGAAGGTGATGGAGAACCTGCGCGCGTTTCGTCAGCGGTCGAACTGATGGCGGGTTCGGTCCGAGTCGTCTTCCTCGGCGGACTGGGGGAGATCGGGCGCAACTGCATGGTGATCGAGCAGGACGACCGTCTTTTGCTCATCGATTGTGGACTCATGTTCCCCGATGCCGACATGCACGGCATCGACCTCGTGTTGCCGGACTTCACCTGGCTGCGGGAGAACGCTCATCGAATCGAAGGTTGTGTGGCGACGCACGGCCACGAGGATCACGTCGGCGGACTCCAGTTCCTGTTG
>JBEGQB010000212.1:0-3637 GCA_041181165.1 Actinomycetota bacterium | reverse complement strand
CGGAATCGGTTTCGGAGCCGGTTGTCCACCCAGAACCCGAGCCCCGAGTGCGCCGATACCGACGGCCGCTCCGGCAACCAGAGCCTCGAGGATCCATGAATTCATACCCGGACGTTAGCCCCTCGGGCACGTTGCGTCTCGGCGATTCGCCGACTTCGCACGATCAGTGTGCGCAACCGCAACCGGAGCCGCAACCGCCGCCGGCCTTGGGAGCCGGAGTCGATGCATTGCCCGCGGCACCCACCGACGCGAAGACCGACAACAGCCGAACCGCACCCGGGTGACCAGCCGGACACTCGGCTGGCTCACTCGCCTCCGACATCGGACGACGAACCTCGAAATTGGCATCACATGTACGGCAACGGAATTCGTAGAGCGGCATCGGCGCCAGTGTAGGCATCTGGTTGACTGATGCCATGTCCGTGCGCGCCATGAGCTCGACCGAAACCGAGACCGAACAGATCCCCCAGACCGGCCAACCAGCTTGCGCCCACATCGTGAAGGTCGGCCCAGGCGAGACAGCCACCGCCAAGATCCTCGAAGCCCGAGTGATGGGAACCCCCATCGAAGCCCTGTGCGGACACGTCTGGGTGCCGTCGCGCGACCCCAAACAACTGCCCGTATGCGAAGAATGCAAGAACATCTACGAGATGTACCGGGCATTCAACGGAGACCTGCGAGATACACCCGGTGACTGATCCGTCGGGGCCGGGACTCCGGATCCGCCCCGCCACGCGGGCTTTGGTCATCTCTCCTCGACCGGCGGTCCTGCTCGTGCGTTTCGAGTTTCCGGCCGGTCGACGTTGGGCTCTTCCCGGTGGCGGACTCGAGCCACACGAGGATCATCACTCGGCATTGCGCCGCGAATTACGCGAAGAAGTCGGCCTCCACGACGTCGCCATCGGACCGCACATCTGGACCCGCGAACACATCTTCCCTTTCATCAACGGCCAATGGGATGGCCAGCGCGAGCAGATCTATGCCGTTTCCGTCGTCGATGAATTCGAACCGTCACCGACCATGTCGTGGGATGAATTGAATGCCGAGTACCTCTTCGAAGTCAGGTGGTGGGGCCTGGAGGAGATTCGTGCGGCGGTCGACATCACGTGGTCTCCGAGTGGTCTGCCCGATCTCGTCCACCACATCGCACAGAACGGATTTCCACCGTTTCCGATCGACATCCAGCCCTAGAGTGACTCCGTGCCCGACTTAGGTTCGATCGTCACGTTCGCCATTGCGTCGGTGACACTGCTCCTGATCCCGGGACCGGCCGTGATCTACATCCTGAATCGCAGTGTGGCCGACGGACGCGAAATCGGGCTGGCTGCCGTCGCCGGACTCGAACTCGGCAATCTCGTACATGCGGTGGCGGCGTCGGCTGGGTTGTCGGCAGTACTGGCGACGTCAGCGACGGCATTCAACACCGTGAAATGGCTGGGTGCCGGCTACCTCGTGTTCGTTGGTGTTCGCACACTGATCGTTCGACCAGCACCGGTGGCCACCGAATCGTCTTCGATCTCTCGACGGCGCACGTTCGTGCAAGGCATCGTGGTCAACACCCTGAATCCGAAGGTCGCGCTCTTCTTTCTGTCGTACCTGCCGCAGTTCATCGACCCCGACAAGGGAGCGGCATGGTCGCAGGCCCTCGTACTCGGCATCACTTTCGTGCTGATCGGCTGTGTCACCGATGGCATGTACGCCCTCACGGCGAGCGCCCTGCGGTCCAAGTTGCTCACCGGCCGCACCCTCCCCTTCGTTCAGCGTTACGTGGCCGGAACCGTGTTCATCGGCCTCGGCGTGGTGGCTGCCACGACCTCACCCGCATCGCAGTAACGGATTCAGCGGAAATTTCGCGCCGCCACCGCGTGGGCATCACTGGTCGGCACCACCAATGGTGCGATGTGTTCGGCGACGATGTTCACCACACCCTCGGCTCGTTGCAGCCGACCGCGTATGAGCAAGGCCGATGCACCACGCGCCGTGGCACGGAATCGTTTCCAGCACCCGACCGAGACGACGATGTTGATGAGACCGGTCTCGTCTTCGAGGTTCATGAAGGTCGTTCCCTGCGCGGTGGCCGGTCGTTGACGATGAGTCACGACACCGGCCACCCACACTTTGGTGTCGGGTGTGGTGATCAGTCGTTCGGCCGGAGTGACACCGAGTTCGTCGAGTTGTCCGCGCAGAAAGCGCGTCGGGTGTCCGGTGGGCGACACTCCTGTGGCCCACAGATCGGCCACGGCTTCGTCGATCGGTTCCATCCCGGGAAGAGCAGGTGGACGCGCGCCACCCACGAGTCCGGGGAGTCGATCGGGACGCGACTCGGCTGCCGCTCCCACCGACCACAAGGCCTCACGCCGACCGAGGCCGACGGCTCCGAAAACACCGGCCGTGGACAGGGCTTCGAGTTGGGGCAGGGTCACCATCGGCACCCGACGAACGAGATCCTCGACATCGACATAGCGACCATGCGCGATGCGCTCCTCGACGATGCTCGCAGCCAGTTCGTCACCGATTCCGCGCACCGACGCGAGTCCGAGTCGTACTGCGAAACCACCATGCGACGCTGCATCGGATTCGAGAGTTGCGCCCGATGCCGAGTGATGCAGATCGGGAGTGCGCACCACGATTCCGTGACGCCGCGCATCCTGGGCGAGTGAATGCGGGCTCCAGAATCCCATGGGTTGGGCGTTGAGCAGACCGGCGTAGAACGCCGCTGGTTTGTGCAACTTCAGCCAGGACGACGAGTACACCAGATAGGCGAAGGACACCGAGTGGCTCTCGGGAAACCCGTAGTTGGCGAAGGCAGCCATCTTGTCGAAGATCTGATCGGCGACGTCACCCACGATGCCGCGCTCGGCCATTCCTTCATAGAGCCTCTCGCGTAGTCGGAGCATGCGCGCCTGACTCCGTTTCGATCCCATCGCCTGACGCAGCTGATCGGCCTCGGCCGGTGTGAAACCGGCGACGTCGATGGCCATCTGCATCAACTGCTCCTGGAAGAGTGGAATTCCAAGGGTCTTGCCGAGGCTGTTCTCGAGCAGCGGATGCAGATAGGTGACCGGTTCCTGCCCGTTGCGCCGACGGATGTAGGGATGCACCGATCCGCCTTGGATCGGGCCGGGTCGAATGAGCGCGACCTCGACGACGAGATCGTAGAAACGTCGTGGCTTGAGGCGCGGCAGCGTGGCCATCTGGGCGCGGGACTCGATCTGGAACACGCCCACGGTGTCGGCCCGACACAACATCGTGTAGACGTCGTCGTCCTGGGGCAATTCGGCGAGATCGATGTGCTCGCCTTCATGTTCGGCGATGAGATCGACTGCGCCATGCAACGCGGAGAGCATGCCGAGTCCGAGCAGATCGAACTTCACGAGTCCGGCCGCGGCGCAGTCGTCCTTGTCCCATTGCAGAACACTGCGATCGCGCATGGTGGCCCACTCGACCGGACACACCTCGATCACCGGTCGGTCACAGATGACCATGCCACCCGAATGGATACCGAGATGGCGCGGCATCCCCTCGATCTCGGTCGCCAGTTCGAGTACTGGGGACGGGATCGAATGATCGGGTCGACCATCGGGGCCGGTCTGTTCGATGACGCTCTGCACCCGTCCCCAGCGATCGATCTGTTTCG
>JBEGQB010000211.1:0-3642 GCA_041181165.1 Actinomycetota bacterium | reverse complement strand
ATGATCGGCGATCACTGCCAGATCGACACGGAGTGAACATGCCGACCCAAGCCGAAAGCGTGACCGAGAGCCAGATCATCACCGGGGTGTACGTCGTCGTACCCAAGGTGCACGCCGACGATCGGGGCCTCTTCGTCGAGACGTACCGGCGCGAATGGATCCCGGGTGCGCGCGAAATGATCCAGACCAATCGATCGGACAAGTCGGCCGGTTCGCTCGTCGGCCTGCACTATCACCTGCATCAGTCCGACTACTGGTACGTGGTACGCGGCTCGATGCGCGTGGTGTTGCACGACCTGCGACTCGGCGGGCCGACCGACGGCGCAACTCAGATCATCGATCTCCATGCCGACGAGCATCGAGGCGTGTACATCCCACCGGGTGTGGCCCACGGTTTCGCGGCCCTCACCGATCTGACCATGACCTATCTCGTGGACGGCTACTACAACCCAGCCGACGAGCTCGGCGTGGCGTGGAACGACCCGGCCGTCGGCGCCGATTGGGGAGTGGCCGATCCGGTGATGTCGAATCGCGATCGCACCAATCCGTCGCGTTCCGCGATCGCCGAGCATCAGCGGCCGAGGTGGCCGCTGCGCACCTGATCCATGAAGCTCTTCGTCACCGGAGCCGCCGGATTCATCGGCTCGAATTACGTGCGCTGGCTACTGGCCAACAGCGACGATCGAATCACGATCTTCGACAAGCTCACCTACGCCGGCAACATGGAGAGCATCCGCGATCTCGTGGACGACCGTCGTTGTCGTTTCGTACAAGGCGACATCTGCGACGCCGACGAAGTGACCGCAGCGATGAATGGGCATGACGCCGTCGTTCACTTCGCCGCCGAGAGCCACGTGGACCGCAGCATCGTGGATCCCTACGCCTTCGTCCGTACCAATTCGTACGGCACCAACGTGATGTGCGACGTGGCCCGCCAAGTGGGTGTGCAGCGCTTCTTGCACATCAGCACCGACGAGGTCTACGGATCCATCGATGTGGGCTCGTTCTCCGAGACCGATCGACTCACACCTCGCTCGCCGTATTCGGCTTCCAAGGCCAGTAGTGATCTCATCGCCCTCTCGTACGTGACCACCTATGGGCTGCCGGTGGTGGTCACGCGGTGCTCCAACAACTTCGGTCCGTATCAGTTCCCCGAGAAGTTGATTCCGCTGTTCACGACCAACTTGCTCGATGGCAAGAAGGTCCCGCTCTACGGCGATGGTGGCAACGTTCGTGACTGGATCCACGTGGAGGATCACAACCGCGCCGCGCATTTGGTGCTCGAGAAAGGCACGGTCGGCGAGGTCTACAACATCGGTGCCCACAACGAGATCACCAATCGTGAGATCACCTATCGACTCCTCGAACTCTGCGGCCGCGACGAGTCTTTCGTTCAGCCGGTGACCGATCGACTCGGCCACGATCGCCGATATTCGGTGACGATCGACAAGATCACGGCTCTCGGATGGCGTTTGCAGCGTTCGTTCGAGGAATCACTTGCCGAAACGGTGGCCTGGTATCGCGACAACCGTTCGTGGTGGGAGCCGCTCAAGGCCCGCGCCGGACTGTGATCGACCGATGATCCGAGTGCTCGTGACCGGAGCCGCCGGTCAACTCGGATCCGACTTGGTGGCTCATTGTCGTGAAGCCGGTGACGACGTGCTCGCCGCCGACCGCTCGGTGCTCGACATCACCAACCGGGCCGCCGTGCACGACGTGATCGCCGAGTGGCGGCCCGATGTGGTGGTGAATTGCGGGGCCTGGACCGCCGTCGATGCCTGCGAAGGCGACCCGGCGCGAGCCCGATCGACCAATGCCGATGCCGTGCGTTGGCTCACCGAAGGGTGCGATGCCATCGACGCGCGTCTCGTTCAGATCAGCACCGACTACGTGTTCGACGGCACCAAGATCGGCGCGTACCTCGAGTCCGATCCGACGAATCCCCAGAGCGTGTACGGAGCAACGAAGTTGGACGGTGAGAGGGCAGCCCTCGAGTGGCAGAACTCTCTGGTGGTGCGAACGTCGTGGGTGTGTGGAGCGCACGGCCACAACATGGTGCGGACGGTCGAACGGCTCCTTGCCGAAGATCGACCGCTGGCATTCGTCGACGATCAGGTGGGGTGTCCTTCGTTCACGGCCGATCTCGCCCCGGCTCTGAGGCTCCTCGCGCTCGAGAAGTACACCGGCATTGCACATCTGACGAACAGTGGAGCGGTGAGCTGGTTCGAGTTCGTGCGCGAGATCGTGAGTGCGCTCGGTCGTGACCCGGGAATGGTGCGGGCGATCAGCACGGCCGAACTGCAGCCGCCGCGTCCGGCCCGACGACCGGCCAACAGCGTGCTCGACAACGCGAAGTGGCGCGAATGGGGTCACGAACCGCTGCGCGATTTCCGCGCCGCGTTGCACGACATGCTCACCTGATTCGCCGAGGTGACGAATCGGATCGGATTCGTCAGTGCGGGGCGCCGAACTGACGGTCGCCGGCGTCACCGAGACCGGGCACGATGAACGCGTTCTCGTTGAGTCGTTCGTCGACCGACGCCGTGTAGATCTTGAGATTCGATCCCTGTTTGCGGAGGTACTCGATGCCCTCCGGGGCCGCGAGTACGCAGATCACGATGATCGGGCCGGTGGCCTTGCGTTCGAGCAACAACTCGACTGCGTGGGCCAGTGAGCCTCCGGTGGCGAGCATCGGGTCGAGGACGATGCAGGTTCGTCCAGCGAGGGTCTCGGGCAGTTTGTTCACGTAGGGCTTGGGCTGGAACGTGTGCTCGTCGCGGCTGATGCCGACGAAACCGACGTCGGCGTTGGGCATGAGCTCCTGGGCGGCATGAACGAACCCGAGTCCGGCTCGCAACACCGGCACCACCACCGGCTGCGAGGACAGCACGCGCCCATCGGTGAGGGTGAGTGGTGTCTGGACCTTCACGGCCTGCGTGGCGAGATCGCGGGTGGCCTCGGCGAGGAGGAGAAGTCCGACTCGTTCGAGCTCCTGTCGAAACAGAGCGTTGGGTGTGGCGACGTCGCGAATGCGGGTGAGGGAGTCGGCGATCAGCGGATGGTCGACGATGTGGACTTCAACGGGCATGGGACCCATTGTCGCGCATCAGCGGGGTGGGGCTCCCAATGCCTGGTCGGCCCGCAGCAGGGCGTAGCGAGGCTTGATCATGCCGCTGATGATGCGGAGGCGCTCGGGGAACGGGGCGAAGGCGCTCTTCATGGCGTTCACGGTGAGCCACTCGAAGTCGTCGAGTCCCCAGCCGAAGGCATCGCTGAGTTGAGCGAACTCCTTCGACATCGAGGTGTTGCTCATGAGTCGGTTGTCGGTGTTGACCGTCACCCGGAAACGGAGTCGGCGCAACATACCGATCGGATGCTCGGCGATCGACGCGCACACGCCGGTATTGACATTGCTGGTCGGGCAGAGTTCGAGCGGAATGCGACGGTCGCGCACGAAAGCGGCGAGTCGGCCGAGTTGTTCGTTGCCTTCCGGGCCGGTGATGTCGTCGACGATGCGTACTCCGTGGCCCAGGCGTTCGGCCCCGCACAACTGCACGGCTTCCCAGATGCTCGGCAGCCCGAACGCTTCGCCGGCGTGGATGGTGGCGTGGAAGTTCTCGCGCTGCACGAAATTGAATGCCT
>JBEGQB010000210.1:0-3680 GCA_041181165.1 Actinomycetota bacterium | reverse complement strand
CCTTCGTTGAGCCCAAGCATCGACGCGGTAGGCTTCGTACTGCTTTCGGGCGTGTAGCTCAGTTGGTTAGAGCGCCACCATGACACGGTGGAGGTCCCGGGTTCGAGTCCCGTCACGCCCACCAGAACGTTCCTTTCAGGAATGGTTTCGCTTCAACGGTGATCCGAGACCTGATTGCGTGGCCACCGCTCGGATGAAGGCGCGACGATTTCGAACCTGTCCGATCTTGTTCTCGAGTGGACCGTCGATGAGCAGCGTGGAGAGCCCGTGCGCGAGAGACCACATGGCGGTGGCGCGGGCCCTGATGTCTTCGATCGAGGCGCGCGGACCGAGTTCGGCGCGCACGAAGTCCACCAGAACGTCGAAGGAGGCATCGGCGACTCGCTCGAGTTCGGGATCTTCGGAGATCGCGCACAGATCAGGCCGGAACATCACCCGGAAATGGCCGCGGTGGGCGAGGGCGAAGATCACGTAACTCTCGAGCAACTCGGTGGATGGATCATCGGACTTTCGGGCCAGCGACTCCAGCATGGCCTTCGTGAAGAGTTCGTAGCCCTCGATGGCGATTGCGGTGAAGATTCCCTTGCGATCCGTGAAGTGGTGATACGGGGCTTGATGGCTCACTCCGGCATCGATCGCCACCTGACGGAACGAAAGGCCATCGGGACCATGCTCGGCAATGTGCTCGATGGCAGCTCGCAGCACGGTGTCACGAAGCGACGTCGGGGCCATGGCGCAAGACTAGGCAGTGCGCTTGACAGTGTCAATCGAATCCACTAGACACCGTCAATATGAGTATTCATGACGCACCTCACGCGAATCGTTACCTGCTGGGGAACTACGGCCCGGTTGCCGATGAAGTCACGGCATTCGACTTGCCGGTCATCGGGGAACTACCCACGGAGTTGAACGGTCGCTATCTGCGCAATGGCCCGAACCCGATTGGGCCGGTCGACCCGGCGACGCACCATTGGTTCATCGGTGACGGCATGGTGCACGGCATCCGCCTGCGCGACGGTCGCGCCGAGTGGTACCGCAACCGCTACGTCGGCTCGAGTGCGATCAGTGAGTTCCGCGGTAGCCCGGACATTCCCGGTCGCAACTGGAACAACTCACCCGGTGGACCCAACACCAACGTGGGTTCTTTTGCCGGCACAACATGGGCCATGGTGGAAGCGGGAGGCTGCCCGGTCGAACTGACCGACGAACTCGAAACCGTTGGACGCAACGACTTCTACGGGACCCTGCCCGGTGCGTTCACGGCGCACCCGAAAATCGATCCGGTCACCGGTGAGATGCACGCGATGGTCTATGCCTGGGCGGAGTGGATGGATCACATTCAGTACGTACGCGTGGGCAAGGATGGTCGCGTCAATCGCACGGTCGACATCCCGCTACCCGGCATGTCGATGGTCCACGACATGTCGATCACCGATCGCTTCGTGGTGGTGTACGACCAACCGGTGCTGGTCGACCTCGATCTGGCCTTCGCCAGTCGTTTCCCGTTCCGTTGGAACGACGAGTACGGCAATCGGATCGGCCTGATGCCGCGGGAGGGAACGGCCACCGACATCGTGTGGATCGACGTGCCGATGGGGTATGTGTTCCACCCCATGAACGCCTACGACACACCCGACGGCAAGGTCGTGATCGATGTGTGCTTCTACGACGTGATGATGCGCGACGACCTCCAAGGTCCGTTCGGCGACTCCACGCCCCGACTCGTGCGCTGGGAAGTCGATCCGTCGGCTCGACGAGTGTCGGCGACCACGATCGACGACACGTTCAGCGAGTTCCCCCGGCACCGCGGATCGCTTACTGGCAAGCCGTACCGCTTCGGATATTGCGCCAACCCCGACTCGTCATCGATGCACTGGCCGACCATCAAGCACGATCTCGTCACCGGCGATCGCGAGGTGTTCGATCACGGTCCCGGTCGCGCCGCCGGCGAGCCGGTGTTCGTGGCTCGACCGAGCAGCAACGTGGAGGACGACGGTTGGCTCGTCACGTTCGTGCACGACGGCAACGACGATTCGAGTGAGTTCGTCGTGATCGATGCCCAGGACTTCACGCGGGGTTATGTCGCCCAGGTGAAGCTTCCCCAGAGGATCCCCTTCGGCTTCCACGGCAACTGGTGCCCGGACCGCAACTAGTTGTCAGCGGGCGTTGTCCCCGAACCGGTACTCGTAGGTCAACGTGTCGAGGCGTTGTTTCACGCCTGCATCCAGAGGCGCCGAAACGGCGGCGACGGCATCGGCGAGTTGCTCGGGTCGACTCGCACCGATGATCGGCGAGGTGATCACCGGATTGGCCAGAACCCATTGCACGGCCAGGGTTGCCATCGACACACCGGTTTCTTCAGCGATCTCTCGGATCTGTTCGAGCGATTCGAACATGCGGTCGTTCCAGTAACGCTCTTGGTAGCGGCCGGCTGCGTAACCAAGAGTGAATCTGGTTCCTTCGGTGGGCGCCCCGGGGCGATGTTTGCCGGTGAGGAATCCACCGGCCAGCGGGTTGTAGGGGATCACCGCGGTCTTCTCGTCGGTGCAGAGCGGGAAGAGTTCGCGTTCGTTCTCGCGAAACAAGAGGTTGTACCGCGGCTGAATGCACTCGAAGCGGCTGATGCCCAGAACTTCGGCTCGTCCGATGGAGCGAGCCAATTGGTACGCGAGAAAGTTCGAGCAACCGAGATAGCGGACCTTCCCCGCGGTCACCAGGTCCTGCAGGGCCGAGAGAGTCTCGTCGATTGGAGTCTCGGCGTCCCACGAATGGACCTGATAGAGATCGACGTAGTCGGTTTGCAGTCGGCGCAGCGAAGCATCGATGGCACGGTTGATGTTCTTTCGAGAATTGCCGCTGTCCCACGGTTTGCGTCCGGTCGGGAAGAAACACTTGGTGGCAACGATGTAGTCGTCACGTCGGCCGTGCATCCAGCGCCCGACGATTTCCTCCGTCCGCCCGAAGAGGTCGGGGGGAGCTCCGATCGGGTACACATCGGCGGTATCGATGAAGTCGATCCCGGCTGCATCGGCCGCATCGAGAATTGCGCGCGAGGTGTCCTCGTCGCATTGATAGCCAAAGGTCATCGTGCCGAGGCACAGGCGCGAAACCTTGAGGCCGGTACGACCGAACTGAACGTGATGCATGAAGCGACCCTACGCCCGCAGGGCCGCCGGCCGGTCAGCGTGCGCCGAGCCAGGCCGCCACTTGCGAATCGACCACGTCGAGAATCGACAGTGCCGCGATTTCCCAGTCGACGGCATGGAGACCCCACTCGGGTGACAGATCTCCTCGTATGTCGTCGGCGCGTGCATCAGCAGGGTCGCCGTTCACCGTGACTTCGAGGTAGTGGAAGGGACCGGATCGCACGCATTCGGTTGTCAATAGGCCCGGAAAGCCAACGAAGGGTGTGTCGATCTGTGTGAGGCCGGATCCGTCCGCGTACGCCCATTCGGCGGTGCGGAAGGCCGACACCGGTTGACCAGAACCTCCACCCAATGCCACCGGATTGGTGCAGCCAGCTTCTTGGCCGGGCACATCGGGCTGACCCATGCGTGCGGCGCGACCGAAGTACGAGTTGTCCGGCGGCGGCGCCGTCTTGCGGAAGCTCGCGTACGTCAACAAACAACCGAATTGGTCGGCCGAGGTGCACAGCGGCAGGTTCTGCATTTCGCCACCGA
>JBEGQB010000209.1:0-3692 GCA_041181165.1 Actinomycetota bacterium | reverse complement strand
TGTCGCCATGTACCACGGTGATGTTCTCGAAGGGAATGCCCAAGCGATCGGCGACGATCATCGCCCAGGTGGTGCGGTGTCCCTGACCGTACGGCGTCGTGCCGGTGATCACTCGAGCGCTCGGCTGGCCGGCCGGACCTTCGCCGATCTCCACGATCCCCAGTTCGGATCCGCCCGACATCGCGGTGATCTCCACGTACACCGCGATACCGATGCCGAGTTGAACCCGGTCGCCCGCGGCACGACGTCGTTGCTGTTCGGCACGCAGCGATTCGTAATCGGCGGCCCGCAACACCAGATCGAGCGCACCCGGATAATCGCCGCTGTCGTAGGTGGTGCCGGTGGCGGTGGTGAACGGGAAGCGATCCTTGGCGATCAGATTCTTGCGACGCACCTCGACCGGGTCCATCCCGATCTCTCGCGCGAAGAGATCGACGGCGCGTTCGATGGCGGCCGCCGCCTCGGGCCGTCCAGCACCGCGATACGCCACCGTGGGCACGGTGTTGGTGACCACACCTCGAGCGCGCATCGCGGCATTGGGTATGTCGTAGGTACCGGTGAGCATGGCGCCGGTCATGAAGGGCAGGAACGCGCCGAAGCGCGGGTAAGCGCCGGACTCCTGGATCACACTCAACTCGTAGGCGAGGATGTGGCCGTCACGCGAACCGCCGATGCGCAGATCCTGGATCTGGCCGCGACCATGACCGAGGCCGTTCATGCTCTCGCTGCGCGTTTCGGTGTAGCGGACGGGCCGATCGGTGCGACGGGCGAGCCACGGCACCAGAAGGTCTTCGGGATAGAAGAACGCCTTGGCCCCGAAGCCTCCACCGACATCGGGTGTGATCACGCGAATTCGTTCGGCCGGAATCCCGTAGAACGCACTGATCTGATTGCGGATGGGATGAGCTCCCTGACACGCCTGCCAGTGAGTGAGACGTCGTACACCCGACGCGTCCGGTTCCTCCCAACGACTCGCCGCCACTCGGGCTTCGAGCGGACTCGGGGCGATTCGTCGATTGTGCAGACGCGCCGACACCACCACGTCACATCCCGAGAAGTCGACTTCCCGGCCCGCCGGCAGATCGACCACGACGTTGCTTCCGTGTTCGGGGAAGAGAAGTGTTGATGACGTGAGAGCAATTTCCGGATCGACCAATACGTCGAGTGGGTCGTAATCGACCACGACTTCATTGGCGGCATCGACGGCCAAGGCTCGAGTGGTGGCCACTACCGCTGCGACGAGTTCTCCGACGTACCGAACGACACCATCGGCCAAGGCGGGTCGTTTGATACCGGCCGGGAGAAAGGGCATGTCGATGGGCACCGGCCCGATGCCGTCGGCCACGAGATCGTCGTGGGTGAACACACCGGCGACCCCGGGCATGCTTCGTGCTGCGGACGAGTCGATGGCGACGATGCGCGCGTGAGCCATGGTGGATCGCACGTACACCACGTGCAATGCACCTTCCAGGGTCAGATTGTCGATGAAGGTTCCGTGGCCAGTGACCAATGCCGGATCCTCGGTACGGACCACACGTTCGCCGATCATCCCCATGGAAAACCCCTGTCTCGCTTCGACCACGGCTACCAGCCCCGGCGGACTCACAGCGTAGATTGGCTCGCATGACGATGACCGAGCCCGCCGCCCCCAAGGCCGAACGCTGGACCGCCCAGTGGAAGGAACTCTACGAAGAGGTCGTCACCACCGGCCTGTGCACCGGATGTGCGGGATGCGTCGTCACGTGTCCGCACGATGTGATCGGTTACGAACACGAAGAAGGCAAGTACAAGCCGTTTCATCTCGAGGAAGAACTCGGGCCGGCCAATTGCCTGCACGGTGAGAAGGGTTGCACCACCTGTACCCGCGCCTGCCCGCGCTTTCGTCAGTGGGAGCCGGCGGCCGACATGCACCTCTTCGGTCGTGTTCGCGAGCCAGACGAGATGGCGGGTATCTGGCGCCAACTTCTTCTGACCCGCGCCACCGACAAAGTGCAACACGAAAAGGGCCAGGACGGTGGCTTCGTCTCGGCCATGCTGATCTGGCTTCTCGAACACGACTACATCGAGGCCGCACTCGTGAGCGGCGTCGAACCCGACGATGCGTGGAAGGCCAAGCCAGTGTTGGCGCGCAACAAGGACGAAGTACTGGCCACGGCCGGATCGCGTTACACGTACTGCGCCAATCCACTCGCACTTCGGGATGCGAAAGAGCAGGGCATGAGCCGACTCGCGCTCGTGGGAATGGGCTGCCAAACCTCGTCGCCGCCGGTCATGTGGGATCGCAAGGCCGGCAAGGTGAGCAAACCGTTCCTCTTCAACATCGGTCTCTTGTGCTCGAAGACCTTCGACGACGCCATCTTCCCCGAACTCTTCGAGGCCAAGTACGGCCTCAAGAAGCAGGACATGGTGAAGATGAACATCAAGGGCGTCTTCCAGATCTGGATGAAGGACGGCTCCTACCACGAGATCGATCTGAAGGAGTGCCACCAGTGGACGCGTCAGGGTTGCAAGAGCTGCCCCGACTTCGCCGCCGAGCATTCCGACATCGCCACCGGCGGTATCGGCAAGGACAACGACTGGACCCTGACCATCGTGCGCACCGAACTCGGTGAAGAAGTGATCAACCGCATGATCAAGGACGGCGTCATCGAAGCCCGACCGGCACAAGAGGACGAAGTCGCCATGAAACTTCTGCGCACGCTGTCGATCGTGAGTCGTCGTCGTTGGCCCGAATGGGCCGACAAGTCGGTGTCGGTCGGCGTCCCGCCGCCGAAGAAGAAGGCCGACGGTTCGGCCCCCGCCGCACACTGATCAGCGATTCATCCGGTCGTGGCATGATCTGACCATGCCGTTGCATCCGCAGACCGCCAACATCCTCACCGCTCTCGCGCAACTCGGCGCGCCGGCCATCGAGTCACAAGAGGCCACGGTGGCCCGAGCCGGCTTCGCGTCGATGGTGATGCCGTCGAACGAGTCGGTTCATGAAGTGCGCGATCTCGACGCCGACGGAGTCCGAGTGCGGCTCTATCGACCGAACGAACGTCGCGATCTCGGCGTCCTCGTCTACTACCACGGTGGCGGATGGGTCCTCGGCGACCTCGAGAGCCACGACGATGTGTGTCGCAAGTTGGCCAACCAGATGGGACATGCCGTGGTGTCGGTGGACTATCGGCTGGCCCCCGAGCATCCTTTCCCGGCACCGCTCACCGACAGCGTCAATGCACTCCGCTGGGTGCATGCCAACGCGGAGTCACTCGGAGTCGATCCGAATCGCATCGCGGTCGGCGGAGACTCGGCCGGCGGCAATCTCGCCGCCGTGGTGGCACAACTGCAGCCGGTGCCACTACGGCACCAGATGCTCATCTATCCCGTGACCGACGCCCGGCGCGGCTCGCAGAGTTACCGCGACAACGCCGATGGATATCGCCTGACGGCGGCGGCCATGAAGTGGTTCTGCGACCACTATCTGAGCGGTGGGCAGGGCAGTGAATCCGATCCGCGTGTGTCACCTCTCTACGCCGACGACGCGATCCTCGCCACTGCTCCCCCGGCCCTCGTGATCACTGCCGAGTACGACCCATTGCGTGACGAGGGCGAGGACTACGCACGCCGCCTGATCGACAACGGCGTGCCGTGCACCCTCACGCGCTACCACGGACAGATCCACGGCTTCTTCTCGATGAGCGGTCTGT
>JBEGQB010000208.1:0-3700 GCA_041181165.1 Actinomycetota bacterium | reverse complement strand
GTTCGGGCGGGAAGTTGGTCTCCATCCATCGACGGGTGTCCTCGTGCGGGTTGAGCGCGGCCGAGCGCGTGTAACCGATCGGCATGATGCAGTTGACCTTGATCCCGACCGGAGCGCCCTCGTTCGCGAGTGATCGGGTCAGTCCGATCAGGCCGGCCTTGGCCATCGAGTAGGCCGGCATGCCGAGTGAACCGACAGCCGCCGAGGACGATGTCGTCAGAATGCGACCGAAACCCTGAGCGACGAAGTGCGGCCAGGCGGCTCGACACACCCGCCACGTACCGAGCAGATGCGACTGGAGGATCACGTCGGTCTGTTGATCCGTGGTGTCGACGAAGGTCCCGGTGGGGCCACCTCGGCCGGCGTTGTTGACCACGATGTGCAATTCACCGAAGGCGGCCAGGGCATCGGTCACGATCTGCTCGGCTCCGTCGACGACCGACGCTGTACTCGCGACCGCTCGGCCGCCGCTGGCCTCGATGTCGGCCACGGTGGCGGTGGCGTGTTTGGCCACCGAGTCGTTGACGACGACCGACGCGCCGAGACGCGCGAGCAAAAGGGCGTGCTCGCGTCCGAGTCCGCGCCCGGCGCCGGTCACGATGGCGACCCGGCCATCGAATCGCATCGGAGTCTCTTCAGCGGCCATGTCCCGACACCGTACAGTTCCCGACGTGGGGGATCGACGGGTGGTGATGGTGACCGGTGCGAGTCGCGGTATCGGTCGGGCCATCGCCCTCGATCTGGCGACACGCGGTCACGCGCTGGTGCTCACGGCGCGGTCGCTCGATGGCGGCGCACGTTTCGCCGGTACCACCCAACACGATGAAATCGCCGGAATCGAGTTGAGTGGATCGGTCGAACAGACGGCCGATGATTGTCGCCGTTCCGGTGTCGATGTGCTCGCGGTACCGATGGATCTCACCGACGAGACGAGTGTGCGAGCGGCGGCGCGGACGGCACGGGAACGTTTCGGCGTCGTCGACACCGTGGTTTCGAATGCGATCTATCAGGGTCCTGGAGTCAACGATCGCATCGCGAAGCTGCCGATCGAACTCGCTCGTCGGGTGATCGAAGGCGATGCGATCGCTCCACTCGTGTTGCTGCAGGAACTCTTGCCCGGGCTCGTCGCCAGCGGGCGGGGCGTGTTCGTACAACTCACGTCCGGTGCCGCCACACTTGCGCCACGGTCGCCGGCCGGCGAAGGTGGTTGGGGTGTCGCTTATGCAATGGCCAAGGGTGCGGTTCACCGCATCGCCGGCGTTCTCCATGCCGAGCACGCAGTCGACGGATTGCGTGCGTACAGCCTGAACCCCGGGCACGTCACCACCGAAGTCATGCGTCGACGCGCCGAACGGGACGGACGTCCGGTCACTGGGCGCGGACCGGAGGACACCGTGCGAGCGACGGCGTGGTTGCTCGAGGGCTCACCGGCGGCCACTGCGATGTCGGGTCAGGAGGTCGTCGCGCGCGACATCGCTCGCGCGCTCGACGACGCGGCCGACTGACGAACGTCAGGAGCGCTGCAATTCGGCCACGGCGGCCGCCAGAGCCTCGTCGTGCTCACGACCGGGTGGCGGGGCAACCAGCACTCCGGCGACGAGCCCCCCGAACCACTCGTTGGCAACGCGCGGCAGATCGGCGAAGGTGGCTTGTGGCACGAGCGTGTCGAGGACCTCGTCGGTCACGAGTCGGGCCAGATCGTCCCAACGCGAGTCACGGATCAACAAGCGGAGTCGTCCGGCGAGATCGGACCACCCGAACAACTCGAGCGTGCGCTCGTACGCCGGTGTCGAGTAGAGGAACGCGAGCAGCCGTCGATTGTGTTCGCGGCGCTCGTCGAGTTCGTTCGATGTCGCACCGAGAATCCATTGAGTTCCGACCACGAGTTCGATGTCGTCGACCGATCGGCCAACCGACGCCGCACCCGATTCCAGACCTGGTCGGCAGACCTCGCGCAGATACCGGGGGTGACTGTTCGTCGGATGCGTCACGAATCCATCGGCGATGCACCCGGCGGTCTCGAGCAGACGGCGATTGACGCCTCCCATCCAGATGCTGGGTCGGGAAACGCCGGAACCGAGCGGATCGGGGGTGAAGTTCGGGGTCAGGAGATCGAGGGTGAAGTGTTCACTCGAATAGTCGAGCCGTCGCGTGCCCTCGAAGGCATCCCAACACGCGCGCACCGCGCCGATGTGATCTCGCAGTCGGCCGACCGGATCGTCGAAGGCGGCACCGAAACGCCGTTCGATGTGCGGTCGGATCTGGGTCCCGAGGCCGAGTTGGAACCGACCACCCGACAGCGCGGCAAGATCCCACGCGGAGTACGCGACAGCCATCGGACTGCGGACGAGCGCCAGGGCCACGGACGTTCGCACGACGAGACGCGATGTCGACTGCAGGGCCGCCATCGAGGCGAGGAAGGGATCGTGCACCGTCTCGGCGATGTGCAGACCGTCGTAACCGAGATTCTCGATGCGGCGGGCGTGCTCGGGGATGTCGCGAATCGGCAGACGGGGGTCCATGCCGGCGTACACGCGCATCAGGTCGGACTCCCGAAACGTCGACGCGCCCATTCGCGTGCCACGCGGTTCTCGTAGGCGTAGGCATCGTCGCCGTCACCGATGCTGCGGATGTCGTCGTACAGGCGACGCACGGCCGACACCGCTTCGGGGTGGTTGCCGGCGATCGATTCGGCCACCGCCACCGCGCGTTCGATGAGCTGTTCGTGCGGGACCACTTCGGTCACGAGTCCCCAATCGAGCGCGGTGTCGGCATCGATGAATTCGGCGGTGTAACTCATGCGCCGGGCGCGCCCTTCGCCGATGAGGCGGGGCAGGCGGATGGTGAGTCCCCAACCGGGAACCATCCCGACTTTGGTGTGGGTGTCGGCGAAGCGCGCGCGATCGGAGGCGATGAGGAAGTCGCACGAAAGCGCGATTTCGAATCCACCCGTCACCGCGGCACCGTTGATGGCACCGATGACGGGCACCCGCGTGCGGGGGAGTGCTCCCCAATAGCCCGGATGATCGTTGCCACCCTTCTTCTTGCCACTTCCGACATCTCTCAGATCGAAGCCGGCACAGAACGCGGGGTCGCTGCCCGTCAGGACGATGGCCCTCACGTCGGAGTCGGCGTCGAGTCGGGAGATCGCTGCGGGAAAGGCAGCCGCAAGATCGGCATCGAGTGAGTTGCGTGCCTCGGGGCGATTCAAGGTGACGATGCCGACGGCACCGCGTCGTTCGACGAGAATCACCGATTCGGAACTGCCGCTCTCGCTCACGATCTGACAGAGTGTCAGACGGACGCGACGCCGTCCAGAGCGAATGGGGGACACGTGAAATTCTGGTGTGCAACCGCCTTCATGAAGACCAAGCAGCTCGTGCACATCGCGCAACTGCTCGATGATGCCGGCTACCACGGTCTGATGGTCAGCGACCACCTCGTTTACCCGAAGAATCTGCAGTCGAAGTATCCGTACTCGCCGCATCCGGACGGACGACCGATCTGGGAGCCCGAGACGTCGTGGCCCGATCCGTGGGTACTGATCGGCGCGATGACGAGCGTGACGAAGCGGTTGAACTTCACGACCAACATCTACGTCGCCGGTCATCGTCCGTTGTTGCAACTGGCCAAGGAGATCGCCACGGCCTCGGTCCTGTCGGATGGACGAGTGGCACTCGGTGCCGGCGCCGGCTGGATG
>JBEGQB010000207.1:0-3702 GCA_041181165.1 Actinomycetota bacterium | reverse complement strand
CCCATGCGGGCGAGTTCTGCGTTGCGGGCCGCCATGGAACCACGACGAATGGCGCCGACGAAGTCGGAGCGACGCGAGCGAGCGACGAAAGCAGCGGCCGCACCGATGGCGAGCAGAGCGAGCGGCCAGCGCCGACGTCTCATGACGGACGCGACACAGGGGCAGGGTTGCGGCGCAGCACTGAATGGGTGCCCTCGATGATGTGCGCAGCCATGCGATCGGAGTGGACGACGATCGCGTCGTGGGCGGCGTCGATCCGAACCGCTTCGGCGTTGGGAATACGGGAGACGAGATCGAGCTGCCGATAGGCCGGAATCACGGGGTCGCTGAGTGTGACGACGTGCGACGTCGGTACGTCGATGTCCGGCAACCACTCGGTGGCCGAGAACGAACCGATGGCGTGGCCGGCCTCGAGCACCATGCGCCAGTCGTGAAGTTCGACCTGACTGATCGCCCACTCACCCCACTTGTCGGCCTTGCGCCGCAGGAACGACCGCTCGGTGATCCACTCCTTGGCCGTGGGTGGTGTGAGACGAGCGAGAGCACCGAGTCCGGTCAGTCCGAGAAAGCCCATGCGCTCGGCTCGACTGTGCGAGAAACTTCCGGCGGTCGCACACAGCACGAGACCGCGCACGATCGGTCGATGTCGACGCCACATGAGCAAGGCGATCGGTCCGCCCATCGAATAGCCGACGGGGATCACCTCGTCGAGTCCGAGTTCGTTCACGAGACACGCCGCGTCGTCGGCGCAGTCGGCGAGCCGGAACGGTTTGCGCGTGCGGATGCCCTGACCGTGACCTCGATGGTCCATGGCCACGATGCGGAAGTGAGCGGCGAGTTCTTCGTAGACGCCGAACCAGTTGAGATCGGCCGTTGCCGTCCAGCCGTGCAGCAGGAGAAGTGTGGGGGCGCCGGTCGGACCGGGAAGCTCACGGACAAAGGTGGAGCCTCGACCGGGCAACTCGATTTCGCGGCCGGGCGGCAGAGGAGGAACGCCGAGGAGATCACCCATGTGTCGACCTACGGAAGTTCGACGCTGATGATCGACACTTTCAATTCATGGCCGTTCGGCGTGGTGTACGAGCACTCTTCATTGACGCGCCGACCGGAGATGGCCTTTCCGAGAGCCGATTCCGGAGTCATGGTGGCCGCACCGGCGAACTGCTCTTCATGCGAACCCAGGTAGTACGTCTCGGGTTCGTCGCCGTCGATCGAGATGGTGACCAACTTGCCGGGACCGACGAGATCACCGTCATCCGCTTCGACGAGTTCGTAGTTCTCGAGAATCGATTCGAGGTGGCGAATGCGCCCCTCCATGTGTCCCTGCTCGTCCTTAGCGGCGTGGTAGTCGCCGTTCTCCGAGAGATCGCCGAGTTCGCGGGCGCGCTCGATCTTGTTGGCGACCTCGATACGGCCGCGAGTGGTGAGATCTTCGTGTTCGGCTTTGAGTCGGTCGAGAGCCGACTTCGTGAGGTGATGGACCTTCGCCATGGCCGTCAGGGTAACGGTGCTTCGCGGGGGTTGAGACTCCGGGATGGTGATGTGTGGCGGACGCTCGTACGCTGTGTCACCTATGGCACACAAGATCGCAGTGATTGGTGGCGACGGCATCGGACCCGAAGTGACCACGGTGGCCCTCGAAGTGATCCGGGCCGCTGGCGTGGATCTGGCCACGACCGAGTTCGATCTCGGCGGTGCTCGCTATCTGCGCGATGGCGAGATCCTTTCCGACCAGACCCTCGACCAACTACGAGGTTTCGACGCCATTCTTCTCGGAGCGGTCGGTACCCCCGATGTTCCTCCCGGTGTGATCGAACGCGGACTCCTCCTGAAGATGCGTTTCGAACTCGACCTGTACGTGAACCAGCGTCCCTTCGTCGGCACTGCACCGGGTCACAGCAAGCCCCACGACTTCATCGTGATCCGTGAGAACACCGAAGGTCCCTATGTAGGGGAGGGCGGAGTGCTGCGTCGCGGAACGCCGAACGAAGTCGCCACCCAGGGCAGCGTGAACACGCGCATGGGTGTGGAGCGATGCGTGCGCTACGCGTTCGAGTTGGCGTCGAAGCGTGAGCGCAAGCACGTGACCCTCGTGCACAAGACCAACGTCCTGACGTTCGCCGGCAACTTGTGGGAGCGAACATTCAACGAAGTTGCGCGCGAGTTCCCGTCGGTCGGAACCGCCTACAACCACGTCGATGCGGCCTGCATCTATTTCGTCCAGGATCCGCATCGTTACGACGTCATCGTGACCGACAACCTTTTCGGCGACATCCTCACCGACCTCGGCGGCGCGGTGTCGGGTGGTATCGGTCTTGCATCCTCGGCCAATCTCAATCCGGCTCGCACCGGGCCGAGCATGTTCGAGCCAGTGCACGGTTCGGCTCCCGACATCGTCGGAACCGGCAAGGCCAATCCCACCGCGGCCATCCTGTCGGCGGCGTTGATGCTCGACTTCCTCGGCGAATCGAAGGCGGCCGACAAGGTCCGCGCGGCCTGTGCCGAGCCGACATCGGGTTCGACGGTCGAGATCGGCCGTCAGATCGCCGCCCGAATTTCGAAATAGTTCCCCGACCCCAACAACTACTCTCGTCAGGTGACCGGCGTGCCGGTCGCCACCCCGAACCGGAGACAACATGCCCACGCTGATTCCCACCCCGAAGATCTGGATGAACGGCCAATTGGTCGACTGGGACAAAGCGCAAGTGCACGTGCTCACCCACACGCTTCATTACGGCACCGGTGTGTTCGAGGGCATCCGCGCCTACGAGACCAAGAAGGGCACGGCGATCTTCCGCCTGACCGAGCACATCGAGCGCCTGTTCCGCAGCGCGCACATACTCGGAATGAAGATTCCCTACACAGTCGACGAGATCATCCAGGCCACCAAGGACACTGTTGCCTCGACGGGTCTTGCATCGTGTTACGTGCGCCCGCTCGCGTACTACGGCTACGGCGAAATGGGTCTGAACACCCTGCCCTGCAAGGTCGACGTGGCCATTGCGTGTTGGCCGTGGGGCGCGTACCTCGGCGACGACGCTCTCACCAAGGGCGTTCGTATGAAGATCTCGTCCTGGACGCGTCACGATCACAACACCATGCCGCCGGCCGCCAAGACCGTGGGCAACTACGTGAACTCGTCGCTCGCCAAGGTCGAGGCTCTGAAGGCTGGTTACGACGAAGCGATCATGCTGGCACCCAACGGGCTCGTGGCCGAGTGCACGGGCGAGAACATCTTCTGCAGTCGCAACGGCATCGTGCTCACACCTCCGTTGTCGGCCGGAGCGCTCGAGGGGATCACGCAGAACACCGTGATGAACCTGGCCAAGGATCTCGGAATCGACATGCGGGTCGACAACATCGCCCGCAGCGATCTCTACATCGCCGACGAAATTTTCGTGTGCGGTACGGCGGCCGAAGTGAGTGCGGTCAATTCGGTGGACGACCGTCAGGTTCCGTGCCCGGGTCCGGTGACGAGTGCCATCGGTGCGCTGTATTCACGCGTGGTGCGTGGCGAGGAGTCGAAGTACTCCTCGTGGTGCGAACTCGCCAAATAACCCCCACCACCCCTCGTGGTTCTGGTGAGGATTTTTCACCTCATAGGTGAAGAACTCCCATCAGAATCGCGGCGTTTGCGGGCGGCCAGGCCACCCATGCACTCGAAGGCCAGACGGTGGGCCATGTTCACGGTGAGTTCGCTCA
>JBEGQB010000206.1:0-3708 GCA_041181165.1 Actinomycetota bacterium | reverse complement strand
GCCAACGACCGGAATCGATGGCGTCGCTGGGGAGAGGGGGCGCTCCTCGGCACAGCAAGTGTTACCGACGACTCGCGCGCAGTGGTGGATTTCGGAGGTGAATTCTCGGCGTCGGCGGGCCGACGGCGCTCGCCATCCGGCTCGATCAGAGATCCACCACCTCCGCTGTTCGGTCTGACACGATGTTCGTCGTGCCGTCCGCGGACGTCATCGTCGTCTCCTCGTGACGTGGATTCCGAGTGGAGATGAGCTTCGCAAAGCCAGTCACCGTCGACCCACCTCGAGGTGATTGTTGCATTTGCAATGAACGGATTCCTTGTAATTCGCGGTGGAACCTATTCGAATGTGAGGAAGTTCCACCCGAGAACTGAGAAGGACAAGAATGAATCAACTGGGATCGAGCAAGTCGGACGACCGAGTCGCCGATGTCGATTCCGCAGAAGTTCACAGCGAGCGCATGCCTCTCCGTGACTTCTTGAACCACTGAGCAATACCAACCAGAAAGGGATATCCCATGGCAGCAAAGAAGAAGGCAGCCAAGAAGGCTCCGGCGAAGAAGAAGGCAGCCAAGAAGGCACCTGCGAAGCGCAAGGCAGCTAAGAAGGCACCGGCCAAGAAGAAGGCAGCCAAGAAGGCACCTGCGAAGAAGAAGGCAGCCAAGAAGGCTCCCGCCAAGCGCAAGGCAGCCAAGAAGGCTCCCGCCAAGCGCAAGGCAGCAGCCAAGAAGGCTCCGGCCAAGAAGGCTCCGGCCAAGCGTCGCAAGCGCAAGGCAGCACCGAAGAAGTAATTCCCCGATCACATATCGGGAACGGAACTGGTCGAGCGGGGGAAACCCCGCTCGATCGCTATTTACGGCCCAGTTCACGACACACTTGCCTGGTGGTCACTCCCTCGATGAGCAGTGTGCTGGCCGACCTGGCTGCCGAGCACTCCGACCTCGATGGTGTCGTGGCGACGATCGGCGAACCCGATTGGCGACGGCCGACTCCGGCCACATCGTGGACCATTGCCGATTCGGTCGGTCATGTGGCCTTCTTCGATGAGCGGGCACGCCTTGCGATCACCGATCCGGCCGAGTTCGCCGCCGACCGCGAGCGACTCATTGCGGCGGCCCCTCATGATCCGTCGGTCGACTTCGCTCGTTCGGTTCCGGGCCACGAACTCCTTGCGCGCTGGCGTCGGGAACGTGCACTTCTGATCGAGGCTGCTCGGGTTGCCGATCCCGAGGTGAGGGTGCCCTGGTACGGGCCAGCGATGTCGTTGCGGTCGTTCCTCACGGCCCGACTCATGGAGACGTGGGCCCATGGACAAGACGTCGCGGATGCACTCGGCGTCGAGCGCGTTCCGACCGATCGACTCCGCCACGTGTGCCACATCGGGATGCAAGCCCGGCGGTACAGCCTGATGATCAATCGTCTGCCGAGCGACGACACCGAAGTGTCCGTGGTTCTACGAGCCCCGAGCGGGGAGTCGTGGACCTGGGGTCCGGCCGAAGCGGCGGGCGGATCGGTGGTCGGCGAGGCGCTCGAGTTCTGCCTGGTGGTGGTTCAGCGACGACATCTCGCCGACACCTCGCTCGTCGTCAGCGGAGATTCGGCGCGTCGTTGGATGTCGGTCGCACAGGCCTTCGCCGGCCCTCCGGGTCCGGGGCGAGCTTCGGTCGCCAACCCCGACCGCGACTAGAGGTCGGCGATCTTCTTGAAGATTTCCGCCGCCGGTCGTGCGATGCGTTGACCGAGGTCGGCTGAGCGTCGGCGAATTCGATCGGCGAAGCGATCGAGGGTCGCTTGGTTGACGGCTTTCATCGTGCTCTCGAACTGGGACTCATGGGCCATGAGCGCGTGGATCTTTGTTTCGATCGAGGCCGAAACGTCTTCACCGTGATCCGGTTCGTCGGCCTCCCACAAGAGGAGAGTCGACGGACGGTGATGTGGAATTCCGTGCTCCCGGAAGAAGTGCGGATCACGTGCCGCCACGATCGCATCGCAGGTGAGCAGACCGGCATGGCGGTGATCCGGGTGCAGGCGGTAGCGCTTCCACGGATCGTGACCAAGGACGACGTCGGGCCGTAACCGCCGGATCTCGCGGGCCACGGATCCGCGGAGCGCGAGAGAGCTCTCGAGTTCTCCGTCCACCTGATCGAGAAACACCACCTCGCCCTTCGAACCGAGTCGGCGGGCGGCTTCGCGCTGCTCGTCGCGGCGAGCAGCAACGAGAGCAACTTTGTCGGCGTCGGGATTCCAGGTCCCCTTCGATCCATCGGTGAGAACCAGATGGTGGATGATGCATCCGGCCGCGGCCCACTTGGCAAGCGTTCCGCCGCATCCGAACTCGACGTCGTCGGGGTGGGCCCCGATGGCCAGAGCGATCGAGGGAACGGCGAGATCGACGCTGGAGATCGTCGTCGGGTTGGTGACGGGAGGTTGTCCGGGTTCGTTGGCTGCAGGGGTGGGAGAAGACATCAGTTGTTCCGTCCGGGAAGGAGTGAGTCGAGGATTGTACGAAGGCGGGGGTCGTCGAGATCCCGCGCGGTGTCGAGGTCGAGTGACAGGTTGCCCGACCCGATCACGTTGACGACGAGACCCCGTGACTCCGCCTGGCTTCGATGGGCGGAACACGAGTCGGGCCCGTAGGCGAACTCCCACTCCTGGAGGACCGATCGTGGAAGCACGAGAACGTTCGTGCCGTCCGATTCCGCATCGGTGACGATGACGACCCCGTGTTCGTCGAAGGTGGTCGACGACAACGCTCGGAGATCCTCGGCGAGACGGTGGGCCAGTGGAAGGTCGGCGTGAATGATGGCGAACCGCTTCGCCGATGAGTGGGCGAGGATCTCTGGCCGGGCGGCCGTCAGGGACTCGTTGAGTCCGCGTGCACCGACCAGGATCGGTCGGGCCGCCCGACTGGTCGACCACTCGGCGATCGCGGGGTCGTCGCAGACGACGTAGGTGGGGATCCTGTGGTCGGGATCGACCACGATGTCGGCGAGGGACCGGGCAAGGATGGCACGCTCAGCGGGAGCGAGGCGATCGGCGAGTCGGCTCTTGCCCGAGGTGAACGATCGCACCGGCACGATGAGCGCGATGTCGTCCACCTCGCCGAGCCTATGGTCGCCATCGCGGGTGGTGTCACGCCGGGGGTTACCCTTCGTTCAGGTCGAGTGGCGCGAAAGGGGTGCCGATGTCGTCGAATCGTCCGATGAGAGTTGCCGTGATCGGCGCCGGCTCGTGGGGAACCACCGTGGCCAGTCTCGTGGCCGCCAATGCTCCGACGGTGTTGTGGGCACGGCGTCAGGAATTGGTCGACACCATGAAACGTGATCGAGTGAACGCTGCGTATCTTGCGGACTTCCCTCTACCAGACGACCTCGAGATCACGTCCGACATGCAACAAGCCGTGGGTTCGGCTGATGTCGTGGTGATGGCGGTGCCGTCGCACGGATTCCGAGATGCGGTGGCCGACGCGGCGCGTCATGTGCGGCCGTGG
This sequence comes from Actinomycetota bacterium, assembly GCA_041181165.1. GTDB lineage: Bacteria > Actinomycetota > Acidimicrobiia > Acidimicrobiales > Ilumatobacteraceae > Casp-actino8. Next base: position 222 of record JBEGQB010000206.1, on the reverse strand, counting down.
GTTCCGGTGGTGAGTTTGTCCAAGGGAATCGAACGCAGTTCGCTGAAGCGCATGTCGCAAGTGGTTGCCGACGAATTGCCCGGACATCCGGTGGCCGTCCTCACCGGACCGAATCTGGCCAAGGAGATCATGGGCGGTCAACCGGCGGCCGCGGTCGTGGCCATCGACGACAAGGTGATCGCCGAGGAGCTGCAGCGCTTGTTCACGCGACCGACGCTGCGC
>JBEGQB010000205.1:0-3714 GCA_041181165.1 Actinomycetota bacterium | reverse complement strand
GTTGTTGGTCGAGGTCGACGATCGTGACGTGCCTTCCTGCGAAGCGCTGCACGAATGACGTCAGGTTCGGGGTCTCGATGTCGCATCGGCGCTCGACCTTGTCGAGGAGCGGAATCTCCCACCCATTAGCCAATCGCGCGTAGGTGACACCATCGAGCAATTGCGTCATGGCCGGCAGTTCGAGCTCACGTGAGCCACTCGGTGGCGCCGGCACGAGCGAGAACCAGACGACGCCATCTCCGAGGGTGTCGGCCACCAGAACACAAGCGTCGACGACATCGGGATACAGGCACGACACGTCACCGACGGTGCCCTGGGCCAAGAGAAGTGTTCGACCGTTCTCGAGCACGACGGTCGCATTGCCCACCACTCGACCATCGGTGATCGACCACGGTGCGTCCGATCGGACCACCGAGGTGAGTACCACGAGGTCGATCCGTCGTGCGGTGTCGAGTGAATCGGAAGCGGAATCCGCACCGCCGTCACCGCGGCAGGTCCAGAGAACGAGCGCGAGTAGAGCGACCATTCCGAACGAGGCCCAGAACCTCCAACTCACGAACTGTCGCATGGCGGAATCGTACGGGTTCGACGGAGAGTCGAAGGGTCAGACGATGGCCGACAACGCGGAGTCGAATCGGCGCTCGAGTTCGTCGAGCACTGCGTCGTCGTGTCCGAGACCTACGAACAACGCTTCGTAAGCACCGGGGGCCATGGCGACTCCGGCATCGAGCAAGGCGTGGAAGATTCGTGCGTAGAGCTTTTCGTCGGTGGTCTTGGCCTCGTCGAAGTTCAGCGGCAAGCGACCGGCGGGAAGGACGCCACCGAGGTAGAGACCGACCAGAGTGCCCACTCGTGTCGTTCGAATGGGCACCTTCGATTGTTCGGCGACCCGATCGATGATCGAGACCAACCGTGTGGCACGACGCTCGATCTCCGCATAGGTGTCGGTATCGAGTTGCCCGAGCGCGGCGAGTCCGGCCGCGGTCGCCATCGGGTTGCCGGCGAGTGTGCCGGCGTGAAATACGGTCCCGAGCGGTGAGAGGTTCTCCATGACGTCGCGCCGTCCGCCGAGCGCGCCGATCGGGAGTCCGCCACCGATCACCTTTCCGAAACAGGTGAGATCCGGACGAACACCGAAACGACCCTGAGCTCCCGACGAACCGAGTCGGAAACCCGTGATGACTTCGTCGAACACGAGGAGGGCTCCGACGCGATCGCATGCTGCACGCAAACCTTCGAGGAACCCGGGAGCCGGGGCCACGACACCCATGTTCGCGGCCACTGGCTCGACGATCACCGCGGCGACCGTCGAGTCGATCTCGGGGACCTCGTTGTACGGAGCCACGACGGTGTTGGCCACTGCTTCGGCAGGCACACCCGCAGTGCCCGGTAAGCCGAGTGTGGCCACACCGCTCCCACCGGCCGCCAAGAGCGCGTCGGTTGCGCCGTGGAAGTTGCCGTTGAAGATCACCACGCGCGAACGACCCGTTGCTCCACGAGCCAGACGGACCGCAGTGGAGGTTGCTTCGGTGCCCGAGTTCATGAACCGGACGCGTTCGCACGAAGGAACACGTTCACCTATCAGTTCGGCCAACTTCATTTCGCGAGGCGTGGGCGCTCCGAACGAAGTTCCATCCGAGGCTGCAGCACGAAGAGCCTCGGTCACCACCGGGTGGGCGTGTCCGAGGATGATCGCTCCGTAGCTCTGCACGAGATCGACGTACGAACGACCTTCGACGTCCTCGATCCAAGCGCCATGGGCACGCGCCACGATGTAGGGCGATCCACCGACGGCCTTGAAGGCCCGAATCGAGGAATTGACGCCTCCGGGTATCGCCAACTTCGAACGCTCGAAGAGCCCGGCATTCGAAGGGACTCCGCGTCCGGTGCAGACGACCGGATCGCACCCGGCGCGCGAACACGCGTCGGCATCGCAATAGGGAACGTTCGACATCTCGTTCAGTGAACCGACTCGGCGAACCAACGCGCGAAGTAGGTGAGGATGAAATCGGCGCCGGCGCGCTTGATGGAAGTCAGGTGCTCCATTGCCACGGCGTCGTGATCGATCCATCCGTTGGCGGCTGCCGCCTTGATCATCGAATACTCGCCGCTCACGTGATATGCGGCCACCGGAACGTCGACCATGCGGCGCACGGCCGCGATGACATCGAGATACGCGAGCGCGGGCTTCACCATCACCATGTCGGCGCCCTGGGCGACATCGGCCTCCACCTCGACGAGGGCTTCGCGTCCGTTGCGCCAATCCTGTTGGTAACCCTTGCGATCACCGCCGCCGACGATCTGAACGTCGACCGCATCCCGGAACGGCCCGTACAGACCCGACGCGTACTTCGCCGAATAGGCGAGGATCGACGTCTGGTCGTGACCCGATGAGTCGAGCGCGGTCCGGATGGCGCCCACCTGGCCGTCCATCATTCCGCTCGGCGCCACGACGTGCGCGCCGGCATCGGCTTGGGCGACTGCCGCCTTGGCGTAGATCTCGAGCGTTGCATCGTTGTCCACCGAGCCGTGACCATCGAGAACTCCGCAATGACCATGACTCGTGTATTCATCGACACAGAGGTCCGACATGAGGACGATGGAGTCACCGAGGTCGTCCCGCAACGACCGGAGCGCGACCTGGACGATTCCGTTCGGATCGAATGCACCCGAACCGACGTCGTCCTTCTTGGCCGGCACGCCGAAAAGGATCACGCCCTTCACACCGAGCGACGTCAATTCCCGAACTTCTCGACGCAAGCTCGACAAGGAGTGCTGGACGACCCCGGGCAACGACGCGATCGGCTGCGGTGAGTCGACCCCTTCACGAACGAAGAGCGGAGCGACCACATCGGATGTGCCGAGGCGGGTCTCGGCGACGAGATCGCGCAACGCCTGAGTTCGACGAAGACGCCGCGGACGAGACACCGGAAATCGAGCCGAATCGCTCCACGACATGGCGTCAGCCTACGGGCGGGTTCAGCCGAGAACTCGGGCCACCATGTGGGCCAAACCACTGATCGAGTGGTCGTCAGCGGTGTGAACACCGTGCAATCCGAGACGTCGTGCGGTCTCGGCGGTACTCGGACCGATCGCCACGACCGCACGCGGACACAACGTGCCGAAGACCGCCACCCAAGCTTCGACGGCCGAACTCGACGCGAAGGCAACGGCATCCGCGTGGGCGATGTCGCCGTAGACCGCAGGAGCCATTTCGATGGGCATCGTGCGATAGGAGGTCACACGATCGACCGTCCAACCCTTGGCGCGGACGCGCTCCTCGAAATCGGTTCCCGCACCTTCGGCCACCGCCAGAAGCACACGCCCGTCACCCGTCGGGAACTCGTCACCCAACATGCTTCCGGTCTGAGTCGACGGGACGAGATCGGCACCACCTAGCGCATCGGCGGTGGCCTCCCCGACCGCCGCCAAGCGAAGCCCGTGCGCGCGCAACGCCTGGAGGTCGAGGCCGTGTGCGGCGACTGCCGACGCGAAACGACGGGCACCCTCCGGTGAGGTCACCACGACCCATTCGTATTCCGCGAGCCGACCGATCGAGCTGGCCAGCTCGGCTCCTCCGTCGGCTGCGTCCTCGGTACGAGTGAGCGGAAGTTCCATCACGTCGGCTCCAAGAGCTCGTAAGTGATCGGCCAACGCACTCCCGCGGTCGGCGGCGCGCGTGATGATCACGGTGCGACCCTCGAGCGTGGTCAT